>JAITBS010000506.1 GCA_031283515.1 Planctomycetaceae bacterium | reverse complement strand
ATGTGAAATACAATTTCTAAACAACTTTATTACCCCTTACTACGAAAATGATAATTTTACTATTTTTTCTGATTTTTGGAAAAACAGACAGAAATTTATTGTAATATAAGTCGGCACTCGCCGACTTGTCCCTGTTGACGGACGGAAATGAAAAACCAACCGTTGCGACCGTGGGTTTATTGTACTGTATTATTTAAAACCCTTCGGCGAAAGGTCGCCTACCTGTTAGTTGCCTACCTTTTAATTTACAACAGTAAACAAATTCAAAAAAAATTCCACTGATAGATTACATTTTTAGAGATTCCCAAAAGACAGTAAACGATGACAGAGGTTGTTATGACCCACTTGGGAGTTATTAAAGAAAAATTGCTCTTGGTCAAAATGAAAAACTTTGTTAGAATCCGCCATTAAAAGTTGTAAAGGAATAATCTTTACAAATAATTGGGGAAATGTTGAGTAACAACCATTGACTTCGGAGGGCAAGGATGCCCAGTTTGCGTATTTTGATAATTTTAATAATTACGGTTGTTTGGGCTAATATTTTGGGGATGGCACACGCTATCGCCGAAGAACCGACTCCTCCGTTTATTGCTCGTCCTTCGGCATCTTTTGTGCAGAATAATTTTACCAAACCCGCAACAGCTTCCGTAACCTCCGCACCAATTCCGCCAAAATCTTCAGAACAACTCCGTCATGTTCGTGAAGCTCTCGCCACAACTCCAGTTATTACACGAAATACAACTTCATCAACCCCCCAATCAATTCAACAACCAATTGAACAGCCCGCTCAACAACCTCTTCAGACACTACATACCTATAATTATGAAACTTCACCAGTTCAACAAGTTACAGCTGTCGAACCAGTACACCTAACACATAAATCAACATCTCATAAACAAATAGAAATCGTAGAAGAACCCATCGAAATAGCAGGAAATACCCTAGAAACCCCAATCAAAACAGCCATCGCCGAAACAACAACTTTCGAAAAACAAAATAATAACTCTGCTAATAACTTTTCCGATCAATTACTGGATAAACCGATTGGTTCGGGCAAGACAGAAATTGGTAAAAAATTGATGAACCGCCCCAAAATATCGAGTGCAGTAACACCAATAATATCCGTTTTAGGCAGTTTGTTGATTGTGCTTGGGGTGTTTTTCATTCTTGTATTGCTTCTCAAAAAAGTTTCGCCGAAAGGTAATCGTTTACTTCCGAAAGAAGCGTTTGAAGATTTAGGCCGTGCAATGTTGACTCAGAAGATTCAACTTCATCTTTTGCGTCTTGGCAACCGGCTGCTGTTAGTTTCAATCACACCGGACGGCGTTTCGCCAATTACGGAAATCACAGACCCTGATGAAGTTGTACCGCTCTTGGGGTTATGCCGGCAACTCGATACTCATTCTTCGACGGAGCTTTTTCGTAAAACATTGAGCAGCTTTTCAACAGATGGAACCGAAGGCGGTTACTTTGGAACAGATGTTGCCAAAGTTCATCGCGATAACAGAAAAAACTCGACACGAAATAGCAAATCAAAACAATCAACATTGGTCGATCTTTACAGCGAACCAGATGAAAGTCTTGCCGAAATTCTTGCGAAGGGAGGACAACATGGTTGAAAAAATAACCTTAATTGTAAAACAAAATTTCAAATCTCTCGTAACTTCAAAACGGATTAGTTATATCAATACGTTTAAGAATTTATTGGTTCTTTTATTGCCGGTATTTTTATTTTTTGTGTTATTTTCATCGGTGTTGTCGCAGGAAGCAACGATGAACAATTACAATCCTCGTCGTCCGCCGGGTATGTATGCGAATCGGGTTGAGCCGCATTTTTGGAATCCGGAACCGGACGCCAACAACGCCGCGGTGAATCGTTCCAATGACGACTCGTTCCTGCCAACTCAAACACCGCTTGATCCTCCGGTTATGGAAAATCCTCCGCAACCCGGAGATATGACCTTGGGAGTTCCCAAAGAGGTTTTACCCGGAGCCGATTTCTTACGAACACCCGGCGGTTTGGTTTCAACATTGCAAATCATGGTGATTTTAACCGTGATTACATTATCGCCCTCAATTATGATTATGACCACTTCGTTTGTGCGGGTGATGACGGTTTTAGCGGTGTTACGGCAGGCAATCGGCACAAACCAATTACCGCCAAGTCAGGTTATTACGGCGTTATCGCTTTTTATTACAATGCTAATTATGATGCCGGTTTGGTCGGAAGTTTATACCGAATCGGTTTTGCCATTCAGTGAACGGCGTATTGGACTTGAAGTGGCATGGGAAAAAGGAGAATTACCGGTTCGGCAGTTTATGGCTGCCCAAATCGAACGTTGCGGCAATACCGATATCGTTCTCGAACTCCTACGTTACGTAAAAGATTACAAAGTACCGGAACATCTGACATGGCGGAATGTTCCCTGGCGGGCGTTGTTACCGGGTTTTATGCTAAGTGAATTGAAAACATCGTTTTTAATCGGTTTTCAGATATATTTACCGTTTTTGGTTCTTGATATGGTTATTGCCAGTGTTATGGTGTCGATGGGGATGATGATGTTGCCGCCGGTAATTATTTCGTTACCGTTTAAACTGATGCTTTTTGTTTTGATGGATGGTTGGAATCTTGTGGTGATCATGCTCATTGACAGCTTCGAACCCTATGTTCACGGAATGCCCATCGCAACAACAATTCAAAATATCATGCAGATATCAAGTTACGGATAATTGATATACTTAAAACGGAATTTCTATGTGATTTTAAGATCGCTTTGAAACAAAAAAACATTTTGTTTACCATTGCTAAAGTAAGAAATGTCAAAGCAGCATCCTCTGCGAATAATACATCGGAAAACAAAAGTTCCTGTTCTAAGATCAGTTCATTGCGAAATCGTTTATTCCACACGATCACTGATGATTGATTAATTATTTTTTCTTTGTTCTAATGAATTGATTATTGAAATTGATTTTGCCGGATTATTTTTTGCGTAAATCGTTTTGGAATTATCATCAACAATTCCGTAATCAAAAAATATAATGTCCGCATTCCTTTATTTAGTAACTGCGTATAGCGGTAACATCGATTTGAATTTATTATAAATGTCTTCATGATGATCTTGCCAATTATCAGCTCTTGATAATGTTGCGGAAAAACACCGATGGTTTTTTACCTTCTTTTTTATATTAACAAGCCGGTTTATTTTCAATCCTGGAGTATCATTAATACTATATTTGATTTGTTGTAATTATTATGGTCAAAATTATGCTCAAAGCGAAGAACAAACTATCTCAATGTGTGAAAAAACATGTTGGAACACTTGATTAAAATAGACAGTTACCTAAAATTAATAAAATAAAATAGGTAGTTGTATTTTCAAGTGTAATGAGTATAATCATTTGACGTTTGTATTACAATTTCTTTAACCTTTTTAGGAGAACTTTACTATGAAGAAAAAAGTTACATTAACAATTTTATTGATGATTTTTGTGGCGGTAACAGTTGTTATTGCCGGACAAGATTGGAAGAGCGGGATTGCGTGGACCAAACCGCCGATTGTTACACCTGGGGACAAACCGGGTGATCCGCCGTCTGATGCGGTTATTTTGTTCGACGGCAAGGATTTGTCGGCGTGGAACAAAGATTCGTGGATTGTCGAAAACGGAGAACTGACGGTCAAACCCGGTTCGGGTGAGATTCAGACGAAACAAAAATTCGGCAGTGTTCAACTTCATATCGAATTTGCAACACCGACAGAAGTTTCCGGCAAAAGTCAAGGACGCGGTAACAGCGGTGTGTTTTTTGGTAACTACGAAGTCCAAATTCTCGATTCTTATGAAAACGAAACGTATTTTGATGGTCAATGCGGTTCGATTTACAAACAACGTCCTCCATTGGTCAATGTTTGCCGTAAACCGGGAGAATGGCAATATTACGATATTGTGTTCAATCGTCCCGAATTAAAAATCGAAAACAATAAAGTTGTTGAGGTTATTCGTCCCGCTTATGTTACGGTATTCCAAAACGGAGTTCTGATTATTAACCATCACGAGATTGAGGGAACGACCTTTTTCCATTTACCGCCGGCTTATGAAGCGCACGAACCGGCAAGACCGATTCGGCTTCAGGATCACGGTAACAAAACGAAGTTCCGCAATATCTGGGTTCGTGAGATTCCCGATACAAACCAAAAACCGGAACAAACCCGCGAACCATACTATGAGTAGTTGATAATGGAAAGTTGACAGTGAAGAGTTGCCGGCGGAGAGTTGTCGGCGGAAAGTGTTGCCTACGGAATGATTATCGTTGTGATAATATCCGCATGTAACACTCTCCGCTCTTTACTATCAATTCTCAACAACTAATTTGCCTGTTGCCGTTAACCTGTTGCCATTAAAATGTACGGTTATTTATGATCAAGAAAATTGTTGTGTTGTTATGTTTTCTGTTGATTTTGTTTGGCGGCGGATATTTTGTTCGGCAATATTGGGCGGAAACGAAACAAAATGTTAGTAACGATTATCTGATATTGTACGGGAATGTTGAAATTAGACGTGTTAATTTAGGGTTTCGGGTATTTGGACGAATTTCGGAAATTCTTTTTGAAGAAGGGGATTTTGTCAAAAAAGGCGAAATAATTGCTCGTCTTGACCGTGAACCTTACGAAGACACTTCGGCGGTTGCGCGTGCTCAAGTCGAAATTGCGCACGAAAATTACGCTAAACTCGAAGCCGGTTACCGGCCGCAGGAAATCAAACAAGCACGCGCCACTCTAAACGGACGAATTGCAAACCTAAACGTATTGGAATCAGATTTCAAACGTGCACAACAATTAGTTAATGATAAAGTTGTTACGATTCAGGAATTTGAAAATGTTGCAGCGCGGCGAGACGAGGCAATGGCGCAGAAAAAAATCGCCGAAGAAAATCTTAATCTTCTGCTTGAAGGTTACAGAAAAGAAGATATTGCTGCAGCAAGTTCTCAACTTACTGAAGCAAAAGCGAACCTGAAAAAAGCAGAGACGGCACTTAAAGATACGATTTTATTTTGTCCGAATAATGGTATTTTGCTGACACGAGTTGAAGAGGTCGGTTCAGTGGTCAACGCCGGTCAGATTATTGCAACAATTTCACTTAAAGATGCTGTTTGGGTTTATGTTTATGTTTCGGAATTACAACTGGGGAAACTTGCTCCCGGTCTTAAAGCGGAAATTTACACAGACACTCAACCGGATAAACCTTACACCGGACAAGTCGGTTACATTTCGCCGGAAGCGGAATTTACGCCCAAAAATGTCGAAACTACCGAACTTCGAACCGCTCTTGTTTATCGTGTCCGAATTATTGCCGATAACCCCGATAATGGTCTTCGGCAGGGAATGCCTGTAACCGTAAGATTATTATTGAATCAGTAAATCAATGATTTCAATTGAACACGTTAAAAAATTTTTCGGAAACACTTCTCTTCCGGCGGTTGACGATATTTCCGCACAAATTTTGCCCGGTCAAATTACCGGAATTGTCGGTCCTGACGGAGCGGGAAAAACAACATTGATACGTTTAATTGCCGGACTTCTCGAACCCAGTGAAGGACAAATTAATGTTTTTGGTTACGATTCCGTCAAGGAAACTCCGGCAATACGTGAAATCATGGGTTATATGCCGCAACGTTTTGGTCTTTATGAAGATTTGACGGTGATCGAAAATCTCAAATTGTATGCCGAAATGCGCGGGCTTGAAAAATCGAAACAAAAAGAACGCTTTGATGAACTACTACATTTTACGGGCTTGGAGTCTTTTACCAAACGAATATCCGGTCGTCTTTCTGGAGGTATGAAACAAAAACTTGGTCTTGCCTGTTCGCTTATTAAAATGCCGAAATTGTTGTTACTTGATGAACCCGGAGTTGGTGTTGATCCGATTAGCCGGCGTGAACTTTGGCGTATGATTCGTGAACTTCTTGCTCAAGATGTTGTTGTCGTTTGGAACACTGCTTATCTTGACGAAGCGGAAGCCTGTGATGAGGTGTTGCTTCTGAACAGGGGAACACAACTTTTTCACGGTCAACCAACTCAATTGATACAGAAAATCAAAGGAAGAGTTCTACACATACGCGGTCTTGCAACAAAAAAACAAAGAAAAATTCTGGCTCAATTGATCCAACAACCGGAAACTCTTGACGGAACAATTCAAGGAAGTGCCATACGTATTGTTTTGAAATCCGGTGTGTTGCCGCAACAATTAAACGTGCAAAAATTTGTCAATGATTCGGCAAAGATTGAAATTATTCCTGTAACGCCATGTTTTGAAGATGGTTTTATTGATATTCTTGGCGGAACAGGCAAGAGCGAATCGGTACTTGCGCAACGAAAACCTAAACCGGCGGGAGATGAAATTCCGGTTGTTGTTGCGCATAATCTGACCAAGCGGTTTGGTTCATTCACTGCTGTCCGCAACAATAATTTTGAAATCAAACGCGGAGAGATTTTTGGTTTACTTGGTCCCAACGGAGCCGGCAAAAGTACGACATTCAGAATGCTTTGCGGCTTGCTCAAACCAACTGAAGGCGAAGGATTTATCGCCGGTTACAATCTCCGAAAATCGCCGTCACGGGCGCGTTCACGGCTCGGTTATATGGCACAAAAATTTTCAATGTACGGCGAATTAACTGTTCGGCAAAATTTGAACTTCTTTGCCGGAACTTACGGACTTTGGGGATTAGCGAAACGAAAAGCTGTTGGGGAAATGCTTGACATATTTGATCTTGTTCCATATTCATCGGTCAATGCTTCGGTATTACCGTTAGGATTTAAGCAACGTTTATCATTGGCGGCGGCATTGATGCATGAGCCGGATGTTTTGTTTCTTGACGAGCCGACATCGGGAGTTGATCCATTGACACGCCGTGAGTTTTGGTCGCATATCAATGCTCTGGTCGAAAATGGAGTTACGGTTCTTGTTACAACACATTTTATGGACGAAGCAGAATATTGTGACAGAATTGCATTGATTTATCGCGGAGAAACGATTGCAACAGGAACACCGGACGACTTAAAACAGTCCGTAAAAAACAGCACCACATTAACCGACCCAACTCTCGAAGACGCATTCATCACTCTTATCGAAAAAATGGAACAAACGAAAGAGTAAATATTTTTAAATAATCTGCATTTTTTATTTCGTTATTTAGTTGTTTCGTATTTTTAAAAAAAATAAAATAGAACAAAAATACCAAAATTGGAAACGTTAAAAACAATGAAACGTCATAAACGTGATATAATAATCGTACTTATTTTTTTGAGTGTTTTTATTATCTTTGGTTTGATGATAATTATTGTTCAGTTTAGTCTGAACGCTTATCATTATTCTAAAGCGAAATCGGCATTTGAACATTGTCATTACGATAAGGCGATTACAGAGTTTGAAAAAGCCGGAACATACAAGGACACAATTCAGATGATTTCAAAATCACGTTCGTTGTTGTATGCACAAGCGGTTTCAGATTTTGAGAACGGTAATTATATTGCAGCGCAAAAGAAATTTTCCAATACTGACCGTTATTCTGATTGGATGTCTTTGATACAAAATTCAACAAGAAAAAAAAGGTACGAGATTGCATCGGAATGCGGTAAATATCTTTCGTCGGGATATGATGTTACAGTTGGTTTGAAATCGGATGGTACGGTACTTGCTATTAGTCAGAACAATAATTGTCAATGTAGTGTTTCCGATTGGTATAATATTGTTGCACTTTCGGTGGGAACAGGTTATATTATTGGTTTGAAATCGGATGAGACAGTTGTTGTGGACGGGTATTATTGTAAAGATAAATATGATGTCTTTGATTGGCGTGATATTGTTGCAGTTTCGGCGGGAAATAATCATATCGTTGGTTTGAGATCAAATGGAACAGTGATTACAATCGGAAATAACAAATATGGAGAATATGATACTCTTGATTGGCGTGATATTGTTGCAATTTCGGCAAGAGCGACTCATATTGTTGCTTTGAAACCGGATGGGACGGTAGTTGCAGTAGGCGATAACCGTGATGGTCAATGTGAAGTTTCCGGTTGGCGTGATATTGTTGCAATTTCGGCAGGAACATATTATACTGTTGGTTTGAAATCAGATGGAACAGTAATTGCAACAGGAGGCAATTGGTATGGACAATGTGATGTTTCCGGTTGGCGTGATATTGTTGCAATTTCGGCAGGAGCATCTCATACGGTTGGTTTAAAATCAAATGGTACAGTGCTTGTTGTTGGATATAATTCCGATCAATCTAAAATTTCCGATTGGCATAATATTGTTGCGATTTCAGCGGGCAATAATCATACTGTTGGTTTGAAATCAGATGGAACTATTGTTTTCGTCAGATGTGATCAGAATATTAACAATTGGCAAGACACTGTTGTAACTTGGGTAAAAAATAAACGCACGACAAACAATAGAGCAGATTTCTCCGATTGGCAAATAGACTGGTTGCCAATGTTGATGCGAAAATTTGAACAAAAACCTTGATAACAAATTGTAATGTAACGATTTATGTTTAACTGCCGAATATACGGAAAAAATAGTCCGCAGATGATGCAGATTATTTTTGAGAAATATGAAATAAGACAAAATGAAATACGCCCAAAATCATTTTTAAAGAACCAATAACTTTTTAAAATAATCCGCAAAAAATTGAGTCATTTGCGGACAATTTTTGTATGGAAAAGATTCATACGGTAACAAATAATGAAAATTTAATTTGATAATACCGCACGAATTTCTTTCCATTGATTATTAACCATTGTTTATTTTTTATGAAAGGTCAATTTTATGAAACGAATTGTATTGTTTGTTTGTGTTAGTGTGTTTCTGATTGCTGCTGTTTTTTCGGCGGCGGTTTGTGCAACAGAAATAGTTGTCCCGAAGTTAGACACATGGACAATTTCCGGTAACGGAAAACTATCCGGTAACGGAAAACTAGTTGATTCTAATATTCTGGAAATAACCGGTAACGGTAAAGGTTCAGGCGAATGGCGAAGTCAGCCGCTCAAACTTCAATCCGGCGGATTTTATCGTTACGCTGTTTCCATGCAAAGTGCGGATATTTCCGGCGGTTGTTTACCTTGCGGTCTTGCCGGTTTTCACCGCGATTATTCCGCACAAAAAGAGAAATGGCGTGACGAATCGTTTTATTTCCGGCTTCAGGATAACGTTTCGGAATCATCGCTTCGTGTTGGTCAATGGGAATCGAAGGGAACGTTTCAATTTCGTAATATAAAATTTGAATCCGTAACTCCGGTTTTGAAAGAATTTGATTTTCCGTTCGGGAAAATAAAACTCGGTGAGGGTGAAACGATTTTGAGCGGAGTGTACCATTTCAACGGCGGACTCTACGGGCAAAATACCAATATTCATCAGCCGCTTTTCTATTCAAACACCGGATTCAATTCAAACCGTTGGTGTTTGGGCAATGGCAGTATGGTTCTTTATCGGTTTTCGTTACCGATTTTGTTTGACGCTGCAACAGTTCAAATCAGTGTTTGTTATCACAACGGCGGTGAAGGTGTTGTTGAAGTCAGCAAAGACGGCAAAACACGTTGGACGGAACTTGGTCGGCTTGACAAAACCGGAACACGTGAATTTATTGTTCCGCCAATGG
>JAITBS010000499.1 GCA_031283515.1 Planctomycetaceae bacterium | reverse complement strand
GGTTTGTGTGGGGAGCGTCTTTGGCTACTGAGGTTGTTTTGTTCGGAAAAATTAGGTTGAAAATGAGGTTGGTTGTACAATATTCATACGTGTTAAAAATATTCCACTGATATATTACAAAATTGTTTTGTTTTTTGAGTCTCTAATCCCAAATTTCAAGAACCTGTTTGTCCTCTTTGTCTCCATTGTCTCTTTCGTCCCCCCTTCCCTTCCCTCCCCCCCTATTGACGAAAAAAATATTGACGGCATAATTTTCACACGATTGCAAGTTAGAGCGTCCAAACAATCCGTTTGGTTGCAGAAGGAGAGTAGAAATTGAACTCGCAAGCCGTATATTTTAGGGTTTATACGGTTTTTTTGAATTTTGATTTTTACCCGCAAAACGGTTTTAAGAGTTGATGTTTCAAATTGCAATAATAAAAAAACGGAACGCGAAAAACTTGGTATTTATTTAAAACTAGCGTTATAAATCGGCGGCTCTAACCAAAAATTTTAAGCGAACGGTTTAGAATACCAGAATTTTTTTGTCTTGATTTATGGTTTTAGGGTTCTATAATTCTTGACGGAAAAATTTGAGTAACGAACAAGCTAACAGCTAGTATTATGAATTTCGGCAATTGAAAAGCGTAAAATCCGCTGAGCGAAATTTAAATTACGGGTAGTTAAAAAGTTGTCATTGCCTACAAAAATTTTTGATCAAACGATTCACGGATGAAATTTTTTTGACATTAATGGGCGATGATTATTTTTTGGCGGTTACAGTTCAATGTCTCAAACACTACGTTATCGTTTTTTTGTATTTTTTGGATTGTTATTATCAAAAACATTTGCTGATAAGACTGATTTCATTTGACGTTTTAAATTACTTGGTTGGGACCGCTTTGTAGGGTTGGCGGTTTGGGTTTTTTGACGTATATCTGATTAAGCAGAAATCAACAATCGATAGTAATGGTCGGCTCGTCGGCGGACAGATGAGTAATCAAAAGTTTTGCTCCGATTACTTTTCTTGTACCGCCGCGAGTTTTTTAAACTGATTACGTTTGAATTTTCGTTTAGAGCCGTCAGCTTTCCGTTACGTAAGCAGGCACTAATCGAAAAATAGAGTACGAATAATTAACTAATTTTAAAAAGGAGATATTATGAAAGTATCAATCATTTACTGGACAGGCACTGGCAACACTGAAACAATGGCGAATTTAATTAAAGAAGGCGCTGAATCAACCGGCGCAAATGTCTCGATTAAACCTGTAAACGAGGCGAGCGTTTCCGACGTTAATGATGCGGACGTTGCGTTTCTAGGGTGTCCGTCAATGGGCGATGAACAACTAGAAGAGTCGGAATTTGAACCGTTTATCGCAAAAATTGAGAGCAGCGTTAAGGGTAAAAAATTAGGACTATTCGGTTCATACGGTTGGGGAAACGGTCAATGGATGGATAGTTGGACAGAAAGAATGCAAGCCGCCGGCGCTGTATTCGTAGGCGAATCGTTAATAGTAAACGAATCGCCCTCCGGCGGAGATGTCGATAAATGCAAAAATTTCGGCAAATTAAGCTGAAGCTGAAATAAATAAAGTAATATTTCAGTGGAATATTTTTTGTAACCGTTCACAAGAAAAAAATAATATGGTTTTAAAAAGCCAAAGATAATTTTTTGGGGGGACTTAGGGGACATTGGGGACATTGGGGACGTTCTTGTTTGAAATCTGGGATTAATGGCTTGGCGGGGGACAAAATTTAAAGAGAAAATTTCTCTTTTTTAAAAGCTGTTTTTTTCTTTTGAGTCGTTAATCATGGTTTTTAAATTAGTGTGTCCCCAGTGTCCCCTAAGTCCCCTTTGTCTCCAATGTCCCCCCAAAAAAATAATATGGTTTTTAAAAAAACCGTGAACGGTTACAAAATTTATTTTGTCAAAATTATCAATAAAATTTGAGTTTTTAGAGATTCCCAACTATCGATCAGGTAGGCGACTGTGGTTCGCGACCTTTCAGCGAAAGGTTGCCAACCTGATCTGGGGTTAAATGTACATTTAAGGAAACATGCTAGTTTAAAATCAACCTTTTGTTACCGCCGCTCAAAGTATAAAAACTTTGACAGAATAGTTGCAAAAATTGTCTATTGCGCCCCCCTTCCAATAATTATTATAGCGGTTAAAATCCGACTCTTGTTTGTGCGTTGTTTGAGTTCGAGTTACAAATTGTAATTTTGTTTTTGAATCTGCAACGTTAACGCACAATTAAATTGGGATAGTGAGTTTTTTGTCGTTGTATCGACTTCGGCAAAAAATTATGTTAAAAGAACTCGCTTTAATTTCGCCGACATTTATTGACTTGATGACTGCTAACTCGTTGACTTTCCGGCTTATCAACAAAATTAAAGCGAGTTCTATAGTTTTAAATTGCTCGTGAGAATATTCGGTTAACGCCGTCTGCTTATATGTTGAAAAGCCGACGTTTTTTAATCGCCGAAATTCATAGCGCGAGTTGTAAAAAAGGAGAAAAAATGACAATTGAGAAATCTAATCTTCCGCATAAAGTAGCCGACTTGAACCTAGCGGAATGGGGACGTAAAGAGATATTACTTGCGGAAAACGAGATGCCCGGTTTGATGGCATTGCGTAAAAAATATTCCGCAACCAAACCGCTAAAGGGCGCGAGAATTGCCGGTTGTCTTCACATGACAATTCAAACTGCCGTGTTAATTGAGACGCTGACTTTGCTTGGCGCTGAAGTTACATGGAGCAGTTGTAATAAATTTTCAACGCAGGATCACGCCGCCGCTGCAATTGCTCAAACTGGCGTCCCCGTTTACGCATGGAAAGGCGAAACCGACGCCGAATTCGATTGGTGTATAGAACAAACCGTTATCTTCCCTGACGGAAAACCTCTCAACATGATACTCGACGACGGAGGCGATTTGACCGCTTTACTACATAAAGCTGAATATGCCGAAATAATCAAAAACATAAAAGGTATCTCTGAAGAAACAACAACTGGAGTTCATCGTTTATATCAGATGTTCGCAAAGGGCGAATTGAAAGTGCCGGCGATCAATGTCAACGATTCTGTTACGAAAAGTAAATTTGACAATCTCTATGGTTGCCGTGAGTCACTTGCTGATGGAATTAAACGTGCAACGGACGTAATGATTGCCGGTAAAGTTGTTGTTGTATGCGGTTATGGAGACGTCGGCAAGGGTTGCGCTCATTCGATGCGTTCTTATGGAGCGCGAACTATTGTAACGGAGATTGATCCGATTTGCGCGTTGCAAGCTGCGATGGAAGGATTCCAAGTAATGACGTTAGAAGAAGCCGCGCCGATCGGCAATATTTTTGTAACAACAACTGGATGTTGCGATATAATCATGGTCGATCAAATGGCGAGAATGAAAAACGACGCGATTGTTTGTAACATTGGTCATTTCGATGTAGAGATTGACGTTGCCGGTTTGAATAGTTATTCGGGGATAAAGAAAGTGCAAATCAAACCGTTGGTTGATCGTTATACATTTCCGAGCGGCAATTCAATAATTTTGTTGGCGGAAGGAAGACTAGTAAATTTAGGATGTGCAACGGGGCATCCGTCATTTGTTATGTCGAATTCGTTTACGAATCAGACGTTAGCACAAATTGCGTTGTGGACGGAAAACGATAAATATCCAATTGGAGTTCATGTCTTGCCGAAGTTGCTGGACGAAGAAGTAGCAAGACTGCATCTTGAACAAATCGGAGCAAAGCTAACAAAGCTAACTAAAAAACAAGCAGACTATCTAGGAATCCCTGTTGACGGTCCATTCAAACCTGAAATGTACAGATATTGATCAACAGATTTTTCTCGATATTCAGTTGTGTTTTTTGCGGAATTTTTTTCTTTTGTGCGTGAACGGTTACAGAAAAATAATTTGGCTTTTAAAGCCAATGATAATTTGTAACCGTTCACGCTTTTAAAATTCGGAATTTAAAAACTCGTGAACGGTTACAATATTGGTAGCCGTTCACGTACAAGAGAAAAATTCCTACGCCCCGAAGGGGCAGCGGAGTTTTAACCCACCGCAACGCGGTGGGGTGTGATATTCCTCTCGATTAACGCCCTGTAATGGCAACGGAATCTTTTTGATCAATATGATCAATATGGTCAATATGATCAACAATATTGTTAATATTAATGAATATTTGTAACGAATATTCGTGATAAATTTTTTTTCCGCTGCCCTTTCAGGGCGATCCGTTTTGGGGCATTTTAACCCACCGCGTTGCGGTGGGCTAAAACTCCGTTGCCCTTTCAGGGCGAAGGAATATATTTTTTCACGTAAACAATTACAAAAATACTTTAATTCCGAATTTTTAACCCGTGAACGGTTACAAAAAATTACTGGGACTGAATAGTTACAATCCGCTGATATATTACAAAAAAATCAAATCATCATTTTCTCAATCGTTTCAATGCTTTTTTTGCATCTTCATGACCTTGTTCCGCTGCTTTTTTAAACCATTCGAAAGCCTCGATAAAATCTTCCTCAACGCCTTTGCCGCCAGCATAGTAAACGCCAAGAAAATATTGAGCCTCTGCAAAACCTTGTTCTGCTGATTTTTTAAACCATTTGAAAGCTTCCTCAAGATTTTGTTCTATGCCTACGCCGTTGTTATAGAAATCTGCAAGAAAATATTGAGCTATCACATGACCTTGTTCTGCCGCTTTTTTATACCATTTGAAAGCCTCGTCAGGATTTTTTTCTACGACTTCGCCTATGGTATAGAAAACGCCAAGAAAATATTGAGCTTCCACATGACCTTGTTCCGCCGCTTTTGTGTACCACTTGATTGACTCGTCAAGATTTTTTTCAATGTCTTTGCCATAGTCTTTGTCGCGGTAATAGCAATCGGCAAGAAAATATTGAGCTTCTACCAGACCTTGTTCCGCCGCTTTTCTAAACCACTTGACCGCCTCAACTGGATTTTTTTTAATGCTGTTACCAATCGCATAACAAATGCCAAGATATAATTGAGCTGCTAAATTGTTTTGATTGGCGGCTTCCATTAAAAATTTTATGGAATTATCTGTATCATTGTCAAAATTTTGGTTAAAAGACCATCGATCAATTTTTGACTTCAAATTGACGTCTTTCAACTGCGAAAGATAAGATTCAAAAAAATTTTCATCGAACATTTTAGTTAATTCCTTTTCAGTTGTTTAATTATTAACTCATGTTACGCACTTGCTACCCCAGATCAGGTAGGCGACCGCCGACTCAGGTAGGCGACCTTTCGCCGAAAGGTCGCGTCGGCGTTAG
>JAITBS010000378.1 GCA_031283515.1 Planctomycetaceae bacterium | reverse complement strand
GAACAATGAAACGTTCCGCAAACCGGAAATTAAAGCACGGAACGAATTAAGTGAATGTTCACGGTGAATACAAATCCGATGAATCCGCATCGCATCCAACACAACTGCATTACGGCATTCCTGCAACGTAAACGCCAAACGAAAACCAATATGCCGAGCCACTTCAACAACATGATCAGAAAAATCATATTCCGAACCAAACGGATACGCAAGAACATCACACTCAATACCAAGTTCTCGCTCAAGACATCTTTTAGACTCCAGAAGTTCACAATTCAATTCCGCTTGATCAAGACCTGAAAGAATCGGATGTGAGAGAGTGTGTGCGCCAATTTCTATTCCTTGTCCACGAAGTGAACGGAGTTCGTCCCAATCCAAAAAATCGTACAGTTCCTGTTTCCAGGAAGGCGTCCAATCAATCGCAGCACAATTCCGCAATTTTTGCAACAAAAGATCACGTTTGTCTGTGGGAAGATGTTTAACACGATTAAGTAATTCAAGGGCGAGTTTTGTTCGTTGAGGAGATTCGGGCGGCGGCAAGGGATATGTTTTTCCTTCAATTTCAATTTCGGAATCGGGCAAAGCTGCAAGCCGTTCATGAAGTTCCAATGCCCATATCAATTCCCGATGAGTCGCAATCATGTTTGTTGCAACAAAAATTGTTGCGGGAATTTCGTATTGGGCGAGCAGTGGTGCGGCAAGAGTCAAATTGTTTCGGTAACCGTCGTCAAAAGAAATATGAACCGCTCGATCCGGCAATGGAACATCGTTTTCAATTGCATTACGAATTTGCGGCAAGGAAACAGGATTCCAATATTTTCGTAATTCTTTGAGTTGTTCATTAAATTGTGTAACTGTTACGGCGATTCGTGTTCGGGCGTCATTTTGGGGGCTGTTATCCGAAACAACACTGTGATAACAAAGTCCCAACAACCGCCGTCGTGTCCGAAACCGCGACAGACGGTTCACACCGAAAACTTCGGCTCCGCAAAGTAATATCTGTTTCAAATTCATGGTAATTGGGGAGAATACAGAAAAATTTCAATAAAGTGGGTTTCAAAATCGTATCGTTTTTTTCCGAATCGAGTTTTATATTCTGCGTGATTGTAAAGCCAACGCCGCATGTTTTCATCCGGTTCATAGCGGTTGAAAACAATCGGAACCCAAAGTCGTCCGGTATTGTTTTGATTCTGATCAAATAATTCTTGCAATGTTGTTTCATTTGTTTCGTGGAGGAGAATCTTCGGTTCCAACTCGGGAATATAACGATTCGCATCTAAAGGAAAACACACGATCTGGTCATTGGGTTGCCAGTGTTCACAAATATATTGGTACGCAGCCCGCCAATCATACCGATCACCGTCTTGATAATAACTGGCAAGTTCGGGAATATTTGAAAACAGAACAAAAATAATCCAAACACAACAAAAAGTTCGGCGATAAGGAATTTCCGATTGAATAATCAGCCTGCCAATCCAATCAATAAACAATGCTAAAATCACAAGAAATGGAAACGAAAAAAGAAAACGATAATGAACAAGATAAGCAATTTTCAATGGGAGAAGGAAAATTGCCGTTCCGCACAATATTGTGAGAACACACCAATATCCGTAACCTGATTTTTTAAAATGACACAAGACGTACAACCAGGCTGGTACACACATCATGAAAAATGACCAGCCAAGACCAAACACTAATCCAAACACTGCATGAATTGATGAAACATTTGTTGTTGGGAAATTATTCCACGATTGGGCGAGCGGTAAAATGTGTACAATCGCAATCGCCAGTAAAACAATTGACCAAAACCCTAGAATCCAAATTATTTTACACGATAAAATATTTTTCCATGAAAAATTTTCCTGATTGGTTTGTGCTGTTCCCCCAAAAGCGGCGAGTAAACCGATGAGAAGAAATCCCCAAATCAGTCCTGTTAATGAATGGCTCAAGACCATTAGAATGGACACTGGACCTAGCAATACAGCGGCAACAACAGAACGTTTAACAGCAACATATCCGCCTAAAAGTAGGACAACCGAAAGACAAAGAAATGTTTGACTATAAAACCGATTATTCTGACTGTGTAAAATGTGGTCGGGAAAGAGGAGAATCAAAACGGCAAGAATCAGACTTGCCGAACCGCCAAACAAGGGATAAGCCAACAAAAAAACGACTCCAACACAGAATGACCCAATAATTGCCGGTAAAACCCGCGACCCAAATTCATCATCACCAAACAACCGATAATCCAACCAATGGACATAATAAGCCGCAATAATCATTGGCGGCAAGCGTGAAAACTGTGATTTTTGGGGATCGGATTGTGGATTTTTGAACATATATGATGGAATTGGTTGTTTTTCGAAAAAGTACCGTGTTTCCATTGTTGTGTAATTTTCATCGAATCCGTGTGACCAAGTTCCGAGATGGTAAAACCGTAACATTGCCGCAAGAACAACAAGGATCACAAACAAGAAAAATCGAAAAAAACAATTAGAAAAATAATTCGTTTCAATTGAGTTTGCCATAATATTATTTCAAAAATCAAGAAGTTGGTGATGACAAAAATGTCATAATATGTATTTTCAATTTTCCTCTTTTTTACGAAGCGGTATATCAGAGACATATCATGGCAAAACCTACTACAATGTCATAACAAATTTGTTATTATCATACCATTTATTTTCGTATGAGGGAAGAGTAGCATTGTCAACTTCCTTGATAATCCTCAACAATTCCATGAATGATTTGATTTCGTATAACCTGATTTAGTTTTACCGCAAAGACAAAGGATAGAGAGAAAGTTGTAATATTTCAGTGGAATTTTTGGTCAGATTTTATTTTTTGTAATCTATCAGTGGAATTTTTTTTTCCTACGTCCTGAAAGGACAACATAAACCAGCCCTACCCAACGGGTAGGGTCAAAGTGACCGCCAACAAGATCGCCCATATTAGTTGATAGTGGAGAGTGGAGAGTGTCGCAAGCGTCCTATTTACCAAAACGGTATTACTCCGCTTGCGCAACTATCAACTATCAACTATCCACTCTCAACTCTCAACTCTCAACTGTTCTTTCAGGACGAGGTGGAACTGAATAATACGTAAAAATAATAATTCCACTGATAGATTACGAAAAATGTAGAGTCTTTCCAATAAATTCCCACCGAAATTCCCACTTTTTTATCCAAATTTAATGAAATTTTCG
>JAITBS010000269.1 GCA_031283515.1 Planctomycetaceae bacterium | reverse complement strand
CCCGAACGCGATGGTTTGTTTTGTGAGAAAATTTTCGGTCCCGAAAAAGATTGGGAATGCGCTTGCGGAAAATATCGCGGCATGAAATATAAAGGTATGACTTGTGACCGCTGCGGCGTAAATAAATGTCAAAACGATTTTTACTGAAACGTTTAAAAAATGAAAATAAACTTTACGTCTAATGAGTGGAGGGGAGCATTCCCATTCCGTGACGGTTTATTGTTTACTCGAAAAACTCTGTCTTGCGTTGATCTCTAGAAAAAAAAGAGGCTATCAAAGTCGGTTATTTTGTCAAGTGGTGGGCATCATTATTTTTCAATATGAAGCCGCTTGAAGTTTTGGAAAAATAAAAAACTGTCGTTTTTATAACCTCTTGAAATCAAAAGACTTATAAAATATCGAAAATCTACACGGAATGGGAATGCTCCCGAGTGGAGTACAGTACAAATGAGTTGAGTACAGTACAAACAGTTTTTGATTTTTATTAGTACACTCTATTGTAAATTTATCTTTAAGTTCGTCAAATTTCTTGGGAAGACTATTTATTAATTCTAAACAAGAATCAAACTGTCCTAAATTTCGATACAATTCAGCTGTCATTACTTTTTGATTAGTATCATTTTTGTCCAATAAATCTAATAAGGCATAACAATTTTGTTCCCATAATTTTTTATCATTTTCTTCGACAAAAATTTTCCTTCCCTTCCGTACTCTATCATTAAAAGTCCACCAAATTTGTATCCGAATACTCTTTTCTTTTTCTTTGTCATTAGTTATTTCCAATGCTCTGAGCAAGTCTTCAATTCCTAAAAAATCAACGTATCGATCCTCTCGATCCTCTTGAGCCGTAGAGGGGAACCAACCAATTTTCCGAAATGACCAATCAATTCCCCAAAAGGGCGAATTAATTCCCCAAAAAAATTCCCAAAATCCCACAATTGGTAGCAAAATAAAAATTCCAATACTAATCATCAATATCACATAAATAATTTTAAAAAAATTACATACTAAAGTAATACATCCTGAAATAATGCCTGAAAGAATTTTTATCAATAATTTGCTTTCCCCGCAAGACGAGGAGTCCTTGTTTTGTGAGACGCCATTGTTTTGTGGTGAGTCCTTGTTTTGTGAGGAGTCATTGTTTGTTATTCTCACTAAATCACTTAGCCAAACAATAGAATTACATTTCTTACATTTTGTCAAATTAGGAAATTCCGGCAACATAGGAGCGATCATTTTTCCGTCAGAATACACCGTTGCGATAAATGTATTACCGCTGCTTATGCTTTGTCGCCGCAAGAAATTGCCGCATTGTGGACATCGGTACACTAAATCTTTTCCTGGTTCCATATTCTTCTCCTTTGGTATTAGACGTTCATAAAACAGTCGATTATTTATTTATAACACATCATTTTGCTTTGGTTTTCTTTTTGTCATTTTTATTGGACATAGTTTTACTCCTCTTAATGAAAGGTTGAAGGTAATTTTTATTTCACAATTTTTGTGAAATATTTGTTTATTTTTTTGTTGTATTGTTCAGATTATTTTCGTCAGTTTGTGAAAATGTTGAGTCGTGTGTATCAACAACACTATTAGTAACTCTATCTCTTATTTTTTGGATATTGTCGCCGGACAACATTGTCAGCGCAGACCTCGCTTTGAGACCAAGTCCTGACGCTGCCTCAATAACTTTTGAAATCGGTACATCTAATTCTTGGGCAAGTCTATAAATTCTCTTGTTCATTGTCTAATTCTCCTAAATTTGTAGTTGTAAATGCAGGGAAAACCACCGCGTAAATCCGTACTAATACGTTCTATTATAACAAAAAAAAACAGGAAGTGAATTATTCATAACCAATTCTCCTTAGTGTTCAAAATTCAAAAGGTTCTGATTTTCAATAATAGGTATAATAAAATAAAACGCTAAATCTGACAAAAAATTTTGAAGCGTATTTGAATTGCCGATTGAAGGAATGGAGAAACAACAAAAAAATGCGGTTATGGATGCAATGTCCAGAAAATACTTTTTGGATTTTGCCCAAAAGAAGACAACAATGTGAGGTGTTAATTTTCGTGATTTTAAGAAAATTGCTACACGGCGGGTTACACCAGCAGAAGACGGAACAATTACCCCAAAAATTGATTGAGAACGAGGCGGATAAATTACAATCCGAATCACAACCGCAACAAAATCTTGTTCCTAATACAGAAATACCGTTCTACAAACCTCTCTGTTATAACGATTTTCAAAATTACGTCACAAAAGGCAAACAACCTTTCACCGAAACATTATGTCAATAAAAGATTGCCGGCCTTTATGTGAACAGGTGTTTCAAAAATTCCAGTGAATAATGACTTTAGTTTTAATTTTGTGTTGAAAACGTACACGATTAGAGCGAAATCGCTTCTAATGGGCACGCATTAATACATTCGCCGCATTCACCACAAGTATCAGGATCAACGAATGCTTTTCCTTCTTGATCATCTTTTAGAGCAATTGCGTCAAGAGGACAATTTGAAACACATTCACCACATCCAATACATTGAGTTTTATCTACAATGGCGGTCATTTGTTTTGCTCCTTTTTGAAGAAGTTGACCGTTATAAATTGTTGATTGTCAGGAGCAATTTACAAACGTAAACTGTTTTTCTCTGTTTTTTCGATCAATTTACAACGGTCTCTGATTGAAAACTACGGCTATAACTCAATAGCCGAAACCGGACAAACATCAACACAAGCACCACATTCACTGCATGTTCCTGGATCGACAAACGCCTTATCGTTGTGATCACTAGCAATAGCAATCGCTTCAAGCGGGCAAGTCGAAACACATTCACCACAAGCGGTACATTTGTTCATTTCAACTGTTGCTGACATGTTGGGACTCCTTTTTAAAAAGTAGGGTTGTTGGGTTTCAAAAGGGAAAGCCCGGCATGGCTCACCCGAAACTTTGATTATTTTACAAATTTTCAAACTTTTGGCAAGACCTAATCTGAAAAAATTAAAAAATTCTTGATGGTGCATATTTTGAAGGGGCAAAAATAATCCCTAAAACAACCAAAATATAAAATAAGTCCTTTTGAAATTCGTAAAATATCCAACTTGCTACATTGGCTTTTAAAATTCATTTTAGCAATTTCAAATCTTTCTAAATCTTTCCAAATATCCTCATCTGCCCTAATCGCCCATATTGTCTCGTTTTTTCAAAAATTGCTCTTGCATAAAAAACGGATAAAACACTATACTCTTGTCCATTAAAAAGAGATACAAAAATTTTCCAACACAAATAAACATCAATATTTTAAGGGAATTAGTATGAAATTTTTAATTGCTTTTGCGTCAATGATCGTGATTTTTGCCGGAATTAAGGCGGCGCAATCACTTGTAGCCCCTTTTCTTTTGGCAATGTTTTTTGCAATGGTTCTTACGCCGCCGCTTCGCTGGCTGAAACAAAAAGGTCTTTCCAATTGGGCAGCATTGTTTGTATTGTCTCTACTGGTTCTTTTATCGGGAATTGGTCTTGTGTGGATTCTGAGTTATTCGTTGACCCATTTTATTGATCGTGTGCCTGACTATCGGGAAAAGGCAACTGCCAAAGTGATAAGGTTTGATGATTGGATCAATAATGCGATTCAACAATTTGACCAAATGGAAAAATCCGTTCCGAAAATTCCGATGTTTCTGGAAGAACGAACAGAACCGCCAGAACACCCTCAAACAGTAAAAAATACACTATCAGAGAAAAATACCTCACCCAAAATCACACACTCTTACGAACGTTTTTCACTTTTCAATATTATTCATTTGGATACACTTATTGGTTATATTCATCTTGGTGTCAGGGAACTTTTGAATATTGCAACGGTTTCAACATTGATCGTTATTTTAGTTATTTTCATGTTGATCGAAGCTTCTCGGTTACCGGAAAAGGTGTGGGCAGCATTTGGTAATAATGATTTATCTAACGAATATTTCAAAAAAATCGCTGCGGACACATGGAATTACATGAAAATTAAAACAATTATTTGTTTACTGACTGGTATTGTTACAACAGTTGGTCTTTGGTTTCTTGGTGTTGAATATGCGTTACTTTGGGGCATTTTGATGTTTTTTCTCAATTATATTCCGAATATTGGTCAGATTATTGCATCGGTTCCGCCGGTTTTGCTTGCATTACTTGATCAGGGAGTAACAACGGCATTTGTTGTTACTATTTGGCTGGTTGTGGTGAATACTTTCTTTGGTTATGGAGTGGAACCGCGTTATCTGGAAGCAGGACTTGGTATTTCGGGTCTTGTCGTACTTCTTTCGTTAATTTTTTGGGGTTGGCTGCTTGGTCCCATCGGAATGTTCTTGTCGGCTCCTCTGACAATGGTCTTGAAAATCGTGTTGCAAAATAATCAGAAAACGCGTTGGATTGCCGTTTTGCTGAGTAATCACGTTTCAACTGCCTCACTGAAATAATCGAAAATAAAGAAATATTCGTAATCTATCAGTGGAATTTTTCTGAATCTACCGGATTAGGTGTTTATGGTGTTTAGTGGCGAAATTGGAGTTGATAATGGTTTTTGGTATACGCAAATACAAAAAATGCGTAAAATAGTCAAACATGCAAAAAATGCCCATTTATCGTAAACTATTTATTTTTACAATTATTTTATCGCTCAACTGCAAAACACCTAATCCGGTAAAATCAGGAATTTTTATTTGTTTCTTTTCCTCATTCGTCCTGAAAGGACAGTGGTTAGTGAATAGTGAATAGTGTCGCAAGCAGAGTAATACCATTTCGGCAGTAATTCCGCTTGCAACACTATTCACTATTAACTCATAACTATTAACTAATCCATTGCCCTGTTGGGGTGAAAGAAAAAAACTTATGAAGTCCATAAACGTAAAAAACAAATATTCCGCTTATAGATTACAAAAAACTTATTACAATATAAATTAATTGTTGTGCAAATTTAAACATTATAGTTATGACGCCCCAAAGTATATTTGCAAATTCCCTATCTTAACAACATAGAAATTATCGTCGCAAAAAATTTAATAAGGATGAAATATTCGGTTTAAAAGTAAAAAACGTCGATTAATAATGGACTTTTTGCCGATACAGCCAGTTAAGGGTATGTATTCATTCCGTAAAAAAACTTCTAAAAACCAGATCTTTTACTAAAAAATTGTTTGTAAACCTTTGAGTTTTTTTAAGAGAGAAATTTGTAAATGCAAGGTTTTTGGGAAGCTCTCGTAAATAAAAATAAATACTGTGAAGACACAAAACTCCATTAATCAATTGCCGGAAAATTTCATGAGTCAAAATCAAATTGCTGTTGGAATCATTGTTGAGGATGGTTTTGAAGGATTACAAGATACACTCCGAAGTGTGAGTCAGTTTTCGGATTTTGTGTTTGTTCTTAGTGCTGAATCCGGCGACAATCTTATTGAACCGTTCGATGTCAATAATGTTAATATAACCTATTGCAAGTCCAAAAGTTACAATGATGAAGCGGTATTGCGTAATGAGTTAATCGAACTCGCGGAATCACAAAATAATGCCAATTGGCTTCTTCTAATAAATGCCGGAGAACATTTCGATAAAACAACATTGGAAGAATTTCAGTTGTTCGCAAAGAATGGACTCGAACGCAATTCCTTATATGTTATGGTATTGCATCGTCTTCACCGGTTGGATGGGATTCGGCATGATCTGGATGAAGAAACCATCGAACCACGACTAATCCCACTTCGAAAAGGATTACGTTTTCAAGGTCAGGTTCGTGCGTCCCTCCTTTCCTCTGCAACAAATCTAATGATTCGCCTAAACGCCGCACCGGGGCGTTTTCTATTACCTTCACGGCAACGTGATTCCATCCGGCGAAAACAATGGGCAACCCGAAATTTACAAGCTCTCGAACAACTAGAAAAACAAGGAAATTCAATCATCAATGAACTCTTGCTTGTCCGTGCCGAAACCCAATTAATATTGGGAGATTACGCCCGTGCCAGACATGATTTTCTTCAATTAATCGAGAAAACCACCCGAACCGATCTTCGATTAGCGGCTTATTATGGAGTTTGGGAAACCTTTACGTTTTTACCAATTCCAGACCAAGAGATAACCAAAATATTACTGGCGGGACTTGACCATTTTCCTGTTGATATGCAACTCTTAACGTTTATGGGATCACACCTCCAACGGCAGGGAAAACTCGACTTGGCAATACGAACCTTTGAAACCGCTATTCGTTACGGACAAACGACACTCGATATTTGGCATCGTTTGCGGATTCGTGAAATGGCAGTTACAAGCCTTGCTTTACTTCATCGTTTACGCGGTGAAGGGCATAAAGCGATTCAGGTTTTGGAATCAAACTTGGAACTAATCGCTGACCGCACGGAGTTTAACCGGCATTTACTCGATTTGTACATCGCAGAATTACAAGAATCAAAAGGACATGAATTTGCCGCAACAATCTGGGGCGGAACCGATCTCGATCTAATACGGGAAGTTATTACAGGAGCTTGCCGAGCATCCGCCGGAAATTGGGGAAAAGCAATACTTCCTTTGGAATTAGCATATTGGGACGGTTGTCATGACATACTCTGTTTGCGATGGTATTCACTGACATTGCTCTCGTTAACACGATTTAACGAAGCCGCAATTATTCTGGAAGAATGGAACCGTCTTGAACCGGAAAATAAAGAGGCTCAAGCGTTTTTGGTTGCGGCTCGCCAACCGGAACATTTCAGCAAAATTGTAGGGCAATTCCGTGACAGCCAGATCAAAGTATTGGGCATTTCAAAACCGGAAATCTTGGGAAAATCTTTTACCCAAAATTCCATCCAAAAATCAAGAAACATGATTGAAAACGCCATACGTGAAATGATTGTATCTTCCGCTTCACCAAACAGCCGGAGAATTAGCACAACTGTTTTCAAAAAAAATGAAATTCCGGAAAATGCCCCAGAACAACCCAATCTTGAATCGGAAAAAGTCGGTTCATTCTAAAACTGTCGGTGTGCGGCAAACAGTTAAGCAACATTGGTGAGAATGTCCAAGAGATCAAGATGAAGAAAGTGTCCGGTGGTTTTCGCACAAAAAAAGATGCCGAAACTTTCACCAAGATAAGCTCCATCATGGGCAAAAGTATCTACACATCTTTTTTTGTTAATTTGAGCAAAAT
This sequence comes from Planctomycetaceae bacterium, assembly GCA_031283515.1. Lineage (GTDB taxonomy): Bacteria > Planctomycetota > Planctomycetia > Pirellulales > Thermoguttaceae > WRKP01. The sequence goes on along the minus strand of JAITBS010000269.1, from coordinate 5,665 downwards.
AACCAATTTAGACAATCGATTGGATGTCAAAAAAAATAAAATAAACATACTGGTGAGGTTGTTCGCAAGCGGATTATTACCAAAATGGTAAAACTCCGCTTGCGGCACTATTCACTATTCACTCATAACTATTCACTAACATGTTAATTTGGGTTATTTTTTTGGTAAGATTCCTTTTTTATGGATTTTTCCGGTTATTCGGACGATATAACAAGATGATTGTGGATTAGTTTAATCAATAAAGAAAAATTTTGAACCGGTTTCGGTAAATATTTTGAGTATTACCACACAACAACGATTCACGTCAATATGATAATCACAAATTAATATTGCGATTATAAATTGATTAAGGAGAGGAAACCTTGAAAACGGCTTTTCAAAAAATAATCACTTCGCCCATTTTATGGGGCGGTTTACTGAGTTTCGGCTTTTACTTTCTGATTCACAACGGTTTGATCAATCAACCGTTGATTTCCCGCTATTTCGCAGGACATCCCGTTGAATATATCACGACCATTATGTTTTTTATCGGAGTCGCCATTCTCGGAATTAAGTATCTCCGTATCTTGTTTCAACGGCATTTGTTACGGCAAAGCCCCATTCTAGAACCCGATTATAAAGTCGATGTCCGTTACACTGACCGTTATCTGGATACTTTGTTACGGCACGAAAAAAAATACGGCTCGTCCATTTTAACTCGCCGGCTGCGGCTTGCCTTGAATTTCGTACGGCGTTGCGGTTCCGCAGAAGAACTCGATACCGAACTCCGTTATCTTTCCGATGAAGATGCTGCCAAAGCGGATGCAGATTACGGTTTGGTTCGGCTCATCCTTTGGGCAGTTCCCATGCTCGGTTTTCTCGGCACTGTGATCGGTATCACCGCAGCATTGGATAGCCTCGATCTAAATATCATCAATGAATCAAGCCGTAAACTTTCCGAAGGTCTCGCCGTCGCTTTTGATACCACAGGTTTGGCTATCGCTTTGGATGTGGCTCTTTTCTTTATTCAATTTGTTGTCTATCGTGAAGAAAACAACCTGATTTGGGAAACCGATAAACGAACCGACGATGAATTACGGGGACGATTCGAACTTGGTGTCAGTTCAGAAGATAACAGTCAAATTATTGCAGTCCGCCGAATGCTCGAAACTGTAATCTCGTCACTGGAACAGTTGACCACTCGGCAATCAAAAATCTGGGAACAAAGTATGTCTGTTGCCAATCAGCGGTTCTCACAACTCACCGAACAAAACGCAGAAATACTTAAAACCTCACTCCTAGCCGCATTGGATGAAAGTTTGTCCCGTCACTCTCAATCACTCGTCCACGCCGAATCACAATTAATAGAACGAACAAGAGAAACAACCTTGAAATTCAGCGATGCCCTAAAACAGAACGCTACCGGATTACTTTCGTTACAAGAAGAAACAGTCCGTCAAACAGAGGCGTTACGGAATGTGATCGGAACCAGTAGTCAACTCATCAAACTCGAAGAACGATTACACGAAAATCTTACGGCACTGGCTCAGGTCGGTAATTTTGAAGAAACCGTCAACAGTCTCGCCGCAACAATTCACCTCCTCAACGGCAGGCATCACTTCGGAGAGTACAAACGCGCATGAGCCGAAAATTCGTTTCCAAACGGCGTCCGGTCAACGGAGAAAGTAAGGTAACGCTTTTTCCGTTTCTCGCGGTTTTACTTTGTACAATGGGTGCATTGATTATGCTTCTGGTTGTTATTGCGCGAAATATTCGTGAACAAAGTGTTACCGTTCCAGATGCCGGAATGGTTGCGGCAATAATTTCCGAACAAAAAATCACCAACGAACAAGCAGCAGAAATTCTTGAACAAATTAAAATGGGAACCGAAGAGGCAGAATGGTTCGCCGAAAATTTGAACCTGTCGAAAAAAGAAGCCGAAGAAACTCTTGCAGAAAAACAAATGCAATTGGCTCTGGCAGAAAAAGAAACTCAAAAAGTTCACGATGAAATTGAACGGATTGCCGGACTGACGGAACAACTTGAACGTAACGAAAAAACAAGTGCCGATGATGTTGCGAAATTAAAAACATTGCTGAAACAACGAAAACAATTGCAACAAAAAGAAGAACTCGAACTTGCCGAAATTCAAAAGGAATCCGCGAACAAAGCAAAATCGTACGCAATTATTCCGTATCGCGGAACCGCCGGAACTTATCGTCGTCCGATTTATATCGAATGCCGTGACAATAAAGTTATTATTCAGCCGGAAGGTGTGGAATTAACCGAAACAGATTTTCTTTTGACGAATCGCCCTGATAATCCATTGGATACGGTTCTTCGAGTTATTCGCCAATATTATCTGGAGACAAATCAAATTGTGCGTGGAACAGAACCGTATCCGTTGTTAATTGTTCGTCCTTCGGGAGTGGAAACTTACGAAGCAACTCGGCGGGCAATAGGAACATGGATTCAGGAATTTGGTTATGAACTGGTCGAAGAAGATAGCAAAGTCGAATACCCCAAACCAAGCGAAGAACTCAAAACGCGGATCGAAAAACAACTTGAAATATCACGTCATCGTTTGGCAGGTTATCTGAATGCCGTGCGTGCCGAACAGACAACAACCGCGCGTGCGCAACAATATCGGCTTGATCATCGGGGCAATGTCCAACCGAATCAATTATCGCAAGAAATTGTACCGGCACCGCGAAACCGCCGGAATGGTGGAAACAACAATCGCGTAACGGAACAAAATGATCGGACAGGAAGAAACAGTAACAGTTATGACAGTAACAGTTATTCTGGAATGTCCCAGTCTCCGCCAGTTAATAACGGTAATAATAATTATCGGGAATCATTGCCTAACCCTGATATTTCATTGCTGGAACGTCAAATCAATACTGGAAACAGTTCGATTTCGGGTGAATCGGATTCCGGTGAAAGAAACAGAATACTACAACCAAGTCCTACCTTCGGAACTCAAACTATTATTGCCGGAACTCCCGCTTCGGTTGGTCAACCTTATGGCTCCGAGTATTTTTCGCAACAACAACAACAAGGACAACAGTATCAACAAACTCAGCAGCAGCAGCAAGGAACACAATATTCGGAACAGCCGGAATATTCAAAACTATCAGAGTATTCAAAGCAGTCGGAATATATGAAACAGCCGGAACAATTAAAATGGCAATCACCGAAATTACCAGGGGCATCAATAACGGGACAGGAAATGACGGGAGGAATGACGGAGGAAATGACGGGCGGAATGGCTGGTTTGGGCATGGCGGGGCATGGTGTGCCGTCCAAGCGAGCGGATAATTGGGCATTACGGGATGCCGCACCGTTTACTACTGCGGTTTCACGGAATATTAAAATTCAGTGTGAGTCCAATCAATACGTTTTGGTTCCTCAAACCGGTTTGTTGGGAGTTCGTGTGATACCGATTACCAACTCCGTTTATGAAGCAACAGATAAACTTGTTACGGTTATTTGGGAGTTTATGGATTCATGGGGAATTGCGGGCGAAAAAATGTATTGGCGTCCGGTACTTCAGGTGAAGGTGTTACCCGGCGGCGAACAACGGTTTCAGGAATTAAAATCATTACTTCAAAACAGTGGAGTCGTAATAGTTAATAGTGAGTAGTGAATAGTGAATAGTGTCACATGTGGAATTTTACCGTAACATCAATAATCCGCTTGCGCCACTATTAACTATCCACTATTAACTATCCACTATTCACTATTCACTATTAACTATCCACTATTAACTACATACATGTTTTTTCGTGGTAAAAAGAAAAGGGTTGGCGAAACACTTGAAATTGGCGGGCAAGATTCATTTCTTGATCTTGTTTCCAATGTGGTTGGTATTCTTCTGATTCTTCTGATGGTTGCCGGAATACGAGCGCAAAACTCGCCGCCGGAAACCGAAACAATAAATCCGTCTGCTCCAACGGTTGATCATAAAATTCTTGCTGATATTCAGAGGAATTACGAAACGTTTCAGGAAAAAGAGCTTACTGCACTCAAACTTCGTGAAGACGTCAACTCTGTTCAGGCACAAATGGAGATTCTCGATGAACATATTCAGATTCAGGCAATACAACACGCGAAATTGTTTGATATGATGACTTCGGTGCGTGCGGCGATTGAGACGGTGGCGGAGGAAAAAGATCAGGAAACAAAGGAAAAAATTGAATACCAACGGCAACTTCAAGAAATTGAAACGAAATTAGGACAAATCAGCCGAACCAAACAATGGCTTCAGGCGAATCGTCCTCAGTCAACTGTTATTGAGAATATTCCCACTCCCATCAGTAAATCGGTAGGGGAAAAAGATCGTGAAGCTCATTTCCGTTTGCTTGGCGGTAAAATTGTTTATGTTCCATTTTTGGAGCTGTTTGAAAAAATGAAACTTGAAATTGCTCAAAATCAAAATCAATATTTTAAACAAAAAATAAGTGAAAATAAAATTGGACCTTTTGATGATTTTTATTTGGAATATATGTTAGCGGCTTATGATACTCCGATGCAGGATGCTTATGGAACTGGTGTGGGCAAGAGTTTGCAGTTGGAATATGCTGAAATGGTTCCTATTCAGGAACCGTTGGGCGAGCCGCTTAAAAATGCGTTAATTTTACCGGATTCGGAATTGAAACGCCGGCTCAAAATTTATCGGCAAGACATTTATACGATTACGGTTTGGGTTTATCCTGATTCTTTTGAGGAATTTATTGAGTTAAAAAAATTTCTTTATGCTCAAGGATATCGAGTTGCGGCGCGTCCGTTGGAGTTTGGAATGCCTATCAGCGGCTCACCAAGAGGCTCAAAATCTGCCGCACAGTAATGTTGAGGGTTAAATTGTTCTTCTGCAAGAAAATCAACATATCTATTCAGTGCGCCTGAAACAATTTCGTTACCAAAATTAGGCGGAAGTGAATTTTTTTGTGAAATGATTCTACGGAATAGTTACAAAATATTTGTTTCCGAATTTTTCCGTATCAATGGTCGAAGAGACCCGTAACGGTAACGGCTATGAATACAACGAAGTTTGGCATCCTGGACGCGGGAGTTATTATTACTATGGTTATTTGTACAGCGGAACTGCGCCCGGTTCACATATTCCTAGCGGTTCTGCGCCGAGTTCGCCGTCTGCTTACGGAAGTATTACTGTTGCCGGAATACCGCTTAACTATAACGGAAATCCAAACTTCACCAATTACGCCTTCGTCGATCCAGAAGCAATTCTGGACGAAAAATATCCAAAGCCGCCTGAACCCGTAACACCTAATCCCACAGAATCACCGGTAATTATTTCTGGAGTTGGTGCGCCGCTTGCGAATGAGAGTGCGTGGTGGGCAGGAACCAAAGCATTTTTGGGTTCATTGAAAACAACGGCTTATGATCTTGGAAACCATCTTACATTTGGTAAAATTTTAGATTCAGAACGTTACAATGATCAGGTTAATGCACAAGGGGAACGATTATATAATGTTGCTAAAAATCTTGGTTGGTCAGATAAAAGTATTACAAAAGGTTATGGTTTAGCGCAGGCATTAGCTGGTGAAGCAGTTGGTACCAATGCACTTGCCGAAGCCGGAACAGGTTATGATCTTGGTCGTAACATAATACTTGACGGTGAGGAGCGTATCGAAAAAGCGGCTTCCGGTGTTGCACAAGTTGC
>JAITBS010000175.1 GCA_031283515.1 Planctomycetaceae bacterium | reverse complement strand
ACGTAAATCGTTTTCGCTTTGGGGTTCTTTTGAATCAGTTGATCCATTAATCGTTTCATTGATTCCGAATTAATCGAATCGGTAAAATCGACTTCTACTTCAAGGGTATCAATATTGACCGCACCATTAATGTTCACCCGTTGGCAACCCGAGTTCGACGGTAAGGAATAGGCTATTGGATATGTTAATGCCAATGTCCAAACTCTTCGGATACCAGAATACCGCATTATCGCACGAAAAAATGCAAAAGGGCAATTCAGTGACATCGAATAATCACAATGTTTCAACTTCCATCATGGCTATCTCAATACGGGAAATATGTGATATATTCTTCGCTTTGTTAAGACTCACACTCAAAGCAGAGATAGGCTCAAAAAACTCCATATTACTAGGTTTTCCGTTCCTCACGTTGATTCTCGGATCTATCAAGATACGCTCCGCACCTCCGATGATCTTTTTCTCTTTATCGTAAATTGAAACGAATACTTTCATCATGCGATTGGAAGCTTCTTTTTCAACATAAGTGAACGAAAAAGAAATACGATCCTCGTACGTTCCTTGACTAAAACCGATCTGTAACAATTGAAAACCCGATACAATCTTGTTTATTGCCTTGAACCCTAAGTCTTCTGGTTTGAAATTGCCATATTTCTCAAAAGAGCCTTCAATCAAAATGTCGGGTAAAACCAATAATTCATTGGGTGTTATATTAAACTCTTCGAGAAGATCAAGAGAACGTTTTAATTCTTCAGGATGATCATCGTGATTGTTACGCCCAATAGTTAATTTGGCTCCTTTTTTACGGGCTAATTCAATGAATATTCGTTTGGGAAATTTTGAAGGCGACTGAATCTCAAACGCTACTCCATTTTTAATTCCTGCATCAAGAAATTGCCCTATCCGTTCTTCCGTCCAGAATGTGTCGTAATATTGTTCCATTCGAGGCGGAAGATATGTCGGATTCGCCAATATGGTAATCGGTTCATTGACAACCGTTTTACAATGTTCCCAGTAACGTTCCAACCATGACTGAACATCTTTTATCGCATATTGATTTTCAAGCCAAAGTTTTTGTGGTTTACCGGTTTCATCGTTCATAATCATTGTGTCGGCTAAAACATAATTCAATTTAGCCAAAAGTTTCTTATCCGTCGTTTTGTACCAATCACGATCATTCACCTGAATACCAATCAATAAAGGAAAACGTTGCGCATCTTCAATAAACGCCGCTAATTTCTTATTGTCGGACAAGGGCCAGTCTTTGCCGGTATTTTCCAACACTCCGCTTTTGATTCCCGATTGCTGTTCCCAATCAAACGCTTTTTCCGCTGTCATGCCGCCGCGAAGATGAATATGATAATCAATCAATGTTAACCCTTTCACCTTGAGTCGAGCAACTCGTTCAATCATTTCCTGTGACGGTTTCGGAAATTCGTTCGCAAAAACCGGAACCATAACAAAAATAAAACAGCTCAAAAAAAGAATAATACGATTTGTGTACAACATTGGACTTTTTCCTTTTCCTTTAACAGGATTTTATAGTTTTTTTAACAGGGATAATTACATTTAATTACATTTAATTACATTTAATTACATTTAATTACATTTAATTACATTTAATTACATTTAATTACATTTAATTACATTTAATTTAATGACCGGTTTTTTGGAGTTGTTCCCATTGTGCGGGACGTTTTTCCAGACTGTTTTTTGCAGCGGTGCGAACTGTTGGATCAGAATCACGATGCAAAGATTGAACCAATGTACTCCGACTCAATTCACGTTGCCCCATTGCAAGTAACTCCGCTGCTTTAATACGAATAGCCGGTAATTCCCCTTTGGCAAGTACCCCGCAAATCGAATCCTCCAAAGGAATAACCATGTCTCCGTAATCAACACAAAGTAACGCCTTCGCTTTGTCACGCGGTTCCCCAATCGATAGGATTTGCGATAGTTCACTGATAATTTGTGAATCCAATACCTTCACGACATTGAACATGCTGCGCCGTTGATCTTCTGTTAATTGATCAAACATTTCAAAAAAACGTGATAACCGAAAATTAGGTAAAAGTTTTTTAATTGTTTCACGAACAATTTCATGCGGGCTATTGGCGAATTGTAAAATTCGGAAATTCGCATTGGGAATATCGCGTTTGCTGAGTAATGCCAACGCTTCCGCCTGAATATTAGGATCAGAATCACTTCCGGCATCCCAAAGGAGTTGATCAATTTGATCTCCCGAAAATTGAGTTAATGCCGTTAACGCTTTCAAACGTCCTTTGCCTTTTCCATGATGGAATAAATCAAAGAGTTTCAATTGAAGTTCGCTGTCGGAAAGCCCCATATTTTGAAGCAATATCGCCAAACCTACTTGAGCCTGTTCATCAATTTGTTCAAGAAATCCGCGAAATGGATTAAGCCATTCAATTGGTTGAACTGCGTTGATGTTTGCTTTCAAATGGGCAGAAACCGGCTCAATAACATTCTTGAGAAAATAAACAATAAACGGAATATCAAAACGTTTCGAAAATACCTTTAAAACCATTGCCGGCGGATTCGGATTGTTGAAACAATGAAAAACGAAACGAAAAATATAAGGTTCGTGTTTGAAACTCAGAAAATGATGGACAATCCCAAGAAATGCCGGAGAAGGAGAGTAAAGGAGTTTTGTTAAAGCACTGTGTTTGTCCGTCATAAACACATAGAGTTGCAGGAAAACAATGAGAAACAAATCGGGATCGTTACGGTGAAAATTTTTCAACCCCCGAAGCAAAACCGCAGCAATATCGGATAAAATTACATCATGAAGACGCCGCCGGTTTTTACGTTCCTCTAAAGCCTGAACATATTTTTCAAGCAGTTTCAAAATTCCTTCGGACAACACGATATTTTCTTCTTCCGTTTTATCTTGATCCAGAAATGTTGCCAACATGGACGGCAGAATCTCAAAATAACGTTGTGTGTAAACAACCCGAAAAGCATTCCGTGCAAGATAGGGGTCTTTTCCTGCGATTGCCATTCGTAATGCCGAAAGAACCTTATCATAGTGATTACTGAAAAGGTAAATTATTACTTCGTCAGTTGGTTCGAATTTATTAATTAGTTTTTGGATACATTTAACTCCGGTGATGTTAATTAATTGATTTCCGGCAAATTTCCGAACTTCTTTTGAGGACGAATCCAACGCTTTTTCTAATAAAGGAATTGCCGATTTATTTTTCGATTGGGTTAATATTTGAATTGTAACATTGATACTGTTCATAGTTGATAATTAATAGTGAATAGTTAGTAGTGAATAGTTAGTAGTTAGTAATTTAGTAATTTAGTAATTTAGTAGTTAGTAGTTAGTAGTGTTGCCTACGGATTAAAAAACGTTTCGGTAAATAGTACGCTTGCGAACTATCCACTATCCACTATCAACTATCAACTATCAACTATCAACTAAATACTGTCTTCTTTTTGTCGGACAACACGGTTTTGAGCGAACTGTTGGATTTCAGCCATCATTTCCGAACCGGCTCTTGCTTTTGATTCCAGAATCCAGGGAAGCCGAACCGTAAAAGTACTACCAATACCGAGTTGACTTTCGACCATAATTTCACCTTCCAACATTTTACAAATTTCCTTGACAATCGAAAGACCAAGACCGCTGCCGGAATGTTCACGTTTCATAGCATCGCCTTCGGTCATTGTATTTTTTCCTTGCCGGAATTTTTCAAAAATAACTTGCTGATCTTCTTCTGAAATACCAACACCGGTATCAGTAACTTTAATTTCGAGCATATCGCGATTTCGTGGAATTTTGGCGGCGGCACCGGCGATAGGTACTGGAGTAACAGTTACGGGAATAGGCACTGCCGGAAGCCGCTGAATAGTAAGCCGAATACGTCCACCTTCCGGTGTGAACTTAATTGCATTGGAAAGGAGGTTGTTCAAAATCTGTTGAATTCGTGATTCATCTTGTTTCATGGGTGGCAAATTGAGTTCTATAATTGTTTCCAAATCAATATTTTTCCGATCAACCAATGGTTTTGCCATATCTGCTTGAGCGGCTACGGTTGCGGCGATATTGAACGAAACCGTTTGAATATCCATACGTCCTGCTTCCATTTTCGCCATATCGAGAATGTCGTTAATCATGGACAACAGGGAACGCCCTGATTTATTGATATTTTCGACATAACGTTTTTGTTTCTCGTTGAGTGTGGAAATGGAACCAAGTACATCGCTAAAACCGAGAATACTGTTCAATGGAGTACGAAGTTCGTGTGACATGGTTGCCATGAAATCGCTTTTAACTCGGTTGGTTTCATAGAGTTGAATCGTTAGGTAGGCGAGTTCATCGACTTTGCTTCCGAGTTCGTTATTAGCTTTACGGAGCATATCTTGGGAGTTGACCAGGTGCCGGAGCATTCGGTTGAACGCTTCGGCAAGCACTTCAAATTCGTCACCGGTTCGGATATCCGCTCGTTTCGATAATTCACCGCGTGAGATGGATTCGGAAACTTCCCGAAGATTCTTGAGCGGTTTGATGACAATCAAACGTATCACAATATAAACCGCAACCATCGCCAGAAATGCTGAAACAATCGCTGCCGCAAGCATGTACGCCCAATAACGTTGTAACACCTTTTTCACAGAAGACTCAGGAATCTCCACATGAATAACTCCCATTAATTCCCCTTGTGCAAAATCATGACACACCGCACATTCACTATCACCGCGGTTCATACGGACTTCTTCGAAATAATGATACGTTCTCTTGTTATCAAATTGAAATTCGTATCGTAGTGTTTTTTCGTGCTGAAAATCGGAATCACTTAGATAAAAAGGAAATTTTTTTAGAACAGATGCGTATGTTTTCCAATCTTGTTCGGTTCTTTTTTTTCGTTCTTCCTGTTCGGCGATATCGAAATCGTTAAAATAAAGTTCGCTAAGTTTTTCGGGATTGGCAATACAAACTGCTTTCCAGTCACTATTTTGAATTCGTTTCATAATTCCTTCCATTTTCTGCCGAAATTCGGAGACATTGGTATTTTTAGTGATAGGAGCGAGGAGAATTTCATTTGAGGTTGCCGAATTATTGGGTTTACTGTTAGCAAATGCCTCCCAATGGGCTTCTTGAAGATATTGTTCTGCCCAAGTGTTTGCCATAATTGGATTTAATGCCAGAACAATTTGACGGGTAACACCATAATAAAGTAGAAAACTGACACCAATAACAATCGAAAGAGAAATGAAGAAAAAAAGCATACACTTCATTTCCAAACTTGATTCAATTAAAGCACGGTTCAAGGGACGAGACATGGGGAATAATATAATTTTTATATTTGTAATTTGGGAGTTTGGGGTATGCGGTTTGTCATTACAACTATAAACCACTTCCCTTAACCCATAATAAAAACGATTATACTATACTCCATTTTGTTATCAATTGGTCTTTGTTTCAACCGTTCCTATAAATCAACAAAAGGTATGTAAGGTATGTAATCAAGAAAACAGACCATCAAGAAGTTGACAACCTTTTGATTTTCATCTGAAAACGGATAAGGACTCTAAGTTAATACTGCTTGCGTATGAAAAAACTCCGTATCAAAATAACCTTATTTCGACATTTTATGATGGAATTTTTTGATAATCTCCGGTTGCGGTTTTAATAGTTGCAAGAAAGTCAAGTCGCAAGAAAGTCATCGTTTCCGGCGTGTTTTCTGCGACATCCATGCGGCGTTTGAAAACAACATCATAGATTGGAGTAGTTCCCAGATTGGAATTGGTCTGAAACGCCTTGCCCGCAAGTTCCACAAGATCAGACAACTGATCATATTTTATAGCAGTGCTTTGTTAGTTTTTAATTTTAGGATATAGTGCATTTAGTTTTGTTCTTGCCAATGAAATATTACCCTTTTTTAAATTTGGATATTTTAAAATTCGCAATTTCCCGGAGTTCGCGGGAACGGTAACACATCACGGATATTGGCAATACTGGTGAGGAACATCAATACCCGTTCCAATCCCAAACCAAAACCGCTGTGCGGCACTGTCCCGTAACGCCGTAAATCAGCGTACCAACGGTAAGATTCCTGATCAAGTTTTTGTTCCTTCATTCGCGATTCAAGAACCTCCAACCGGTATTCACGCTCACTGCCGCCAATAATTTCACCAACTTTCGGCACCAAAACATCCATTGCCCTCACCGTTTTACCGTCTTCATTAACCCGCATATAAAACGGTTTAATCGTTTTCGGATAATCGTACAAAATTACCGGACTTTTAAAATGCTCCTCCGTTAAATAACGTTCATGTTCACTCTGCAAATCAATCCCCCAACTAACTTTGTAATCAAACTTTTTACCCGATTGAATCAAAAGATCAATCGCTTCGGTATAAGACAACCGAATAAATTGACTTGACAAAACATGTTGTAACGTATCAATTAAGGTGTTATCAATTTGTTTGTTAAAAAACGCAATATCTTCCTGACTGTCTCGCAAAACATCGGTGATAAGCCGTTTCAAAAATTTTTCAGCCCACTCCATATTTCCTTCAAGTTCACAGAATGCAATTTCCGGTTCGATCATCCAAAATTCGGCAGCATGACGTGAAGTGTTCGAATTTTCCGCTCGGAATGTCGGTCCAAACGTGTACACCTTACTCAAACCCGCACAATAAGTTTCCACATTCAGTTGACCGCTAACCGTTAAATACGACGGTTTACCAAAAAAATCTTCGGAAAAATCGACTTTTCCAACCCCATTTTTAGGCAAATCATCGGGATTGAGTGAACTAACATGAAACATCTGCCCCGCTCCTTCGCAATCACTGGCGGTAATGATTGGGGTGTGAACGTAGAAAAAACCGTTTTCCTGAAAAAATTGATGTATCGAAAAACTCACTCGGTTCCGAATTCTTGCTACGGCACCAAATGTATTGGTGCGAACCCGCAAATGGGCAATCGAACGCAAAAATTCCAACGAATGTCCCTTTTTCTGAAGCGGATAAGTTACCGGATCGGCAGTACCAACCAATTCAACACGCTTCGCCTCAATTTCTGTTGCCTGCCCTTGCCCCGGCGATTCTTTCACCACTCCCTGAACTGTAATCGAACTGCCAGCAGTAATCGTACTGATAATCGTTTCATAATCCGGATGCTCTTTGGAAATAATAATTTGGATATTCCCCAATGAGGAACCGTCGTTTAATTCAACAAAACTAAAACCCGCTTTGGAATCGCGACGAGTTCGAACCCAGCCTTGAAGTAAAACATTCTTACCGATTACGCCCACTTTACGGACTTCGGCAACCGTCATTTTTTCAAAAGTCATAATTGATTGTTAATTGTAGATTGTAGATTGTAGATTGTAGATAGTTTCTCACTTTAATGCCGTTGCAAATTCCTCCAACGAAACGCATGCCAATGCAAAATCGGCTAACTCATCTAATTTTTCAATATTTTGAATGGAATTAATTTTTTTCTGAAGAGGCTTGGAAGGCAAACGCAAACGGCGTGATAGAATACGAATAATCATTTCGGATTTACCTTCAGCTTTACCTTCGGCTTTACCTTCAGCCTTACCCTTTGCATTACCTTCGGCAATTAATTG
>JAITBS010000159.1 GCA_031283515.1 Planctomycetaceae bacterium | reverse complement strand
TTTTTGTGTCAGGAACATTGGCAAAGTTGTGCGACATGCCATCCTGATGCACGAAGTGATACTTTGAACTGGGACCTTTTGAACGATGGACCTGACAATCCTAAAAATACAAAGAGTTTACTTTGGGCACACAAAACACCGCCTAGTATGGCGCATGGAGTTCGAGATCGGGCTGAAACAGCGGTTCGAAAGGGTTTTGAAACGATATTGATGATACCAGTAACAGAAAAGAACGCACAAGCCGTTGACGTTTATTTGAGTCATTTAGAACCGATTCCGAGTCCTTATCTTGTTTCTGTTTCAGGTCAAAAGAACGAGTTGAGCGAATCTGCGAAACGGGGACAACAGATATTCAGTCGATCCGGCTGTTTGGTATGCCATCCGGCACCGTTATTTACAGATTTACGTAAACACGATGTTGGAACAAGATCACCCGTTGATTCAAGTCCTTTATTTGACACTCCATCATTGCGTGAAGTCTGGCGAACGGCTCCTTATTTACATGATGGGCGTTACGGGACGATTCGCGAACTGATCACCGAAGGAAAACACGTCAACACAAATCATCGTCTTGACCAATTAACTAACGAAGAAATCAATGATCTAACCGAATATGTTTTGTCGTTATAATTTCGTTTTATGGAACGTAAAATATTGACTGTGTGAGTAGATGATTTATTGATATTTTATGGTTATCTGTGTTTTCTATGGAAAGATAATTCGTAACCGTTCAAGCAAAATAAATAAAATGTAAGATAATATTTCAGTGTAATTTTTGCCAAGATGCAGATTTCCATAAAGTAGGCGATAGTTCTCCGCCGACATGACCATAGGTTAGATAAGTTTTGCGGTTGCGGAAAAAAGTCGCTTACCTAAAATTTGCCGGCTTTTAATGGAAATTCCACTGAATAATTACAAAATTCCTATTGACTTCCGGCGTTTTTTTATGTAAAAACTGAAAACTGTTTAACCGTGTCATATTTTTATCGTATTGCAGCGATGAATGTTTGGCGGTTATTTCAAAGAAACCTTGTAAAATAAAGGACACAACTATGAAAAATTCTGTAAAAAACACGTTGGATTCTGTCAAAAAAGCACTGAAAAATTTGCCAAAATGTCCGATGTTAAACTGCGCAACCATGGGGGGGGGGGGATAAATGGGAAGAATTAAGAGGAAATTGGGAAGAGTCCTCGTTATTCAGACATTGCTCGGCAAACTTCTTATCTCTTATCCGTTCTTTACTGTTCGGTTTTACTCTCGCCGAACTTCTCACAATTTGTCATCGTCTCTCTTTTTTGTCGTTTTACATGGCAATATTTCTTTTTTGGTATGGTCTAATCTCTGTCACCAACGTTTACTCGCAATGTGAAAAAGAGCAATTGGAATTTTTACCGAAATCAGAATTTTTCAACAGTTCACGCCTGAAATTTTGGCAACCCTCTTCAGTTTACCCTTCGGAAAAAAAACTTTTACACTCTTACGTCAATAAATTCCGATATGAATTTCATAATAATTTCATGTCGGGTAAATTGGATGAAATTAATAATTTTAAGCGGAACCGTTATAGAAACACTTTTGCACGGCAAATAATTCTTGCGAATAATACGACAGACAACTCCGTAAACAATTCGAGTAACCATTCGAATTTGTTGACGTTTGCCCCGCTTTGGACGACAGACAATTCCGTAAACAATTCAAGTAACAACAGCTCTTATGAGTTAAAACCGTTTCATAAAACATTGGGAATGATACGCAGTGATTTTACGAATTTTTATTTATCGCGTGAAAATTTATTTTGTTTAGGTTTAGGTTTGACGTTTCATGCGGCGATTTCCAATACAACAATTGATCAGAGTTTACGGAATTGGTATCAGAATGAAGTTCGTTCTTCAGGGACAGATGATTTGTCGTACGGATTTAAGTTTTTTGGCGAAGGGCATTTTTTGATTCCGTTTTTCGGGATTACAACTGGAGTTTATTGTATTGATCAAAAATTCCTTAAATCATGCAAGGTTTGGGGCGTTGCCGGTGATTATTCAACACGGGTTTTACGGTCATACGTAATTGGTTTACCAACACTTCTATTATTTCAATCAATGCTCGGTTGTTCGCGACCGGATGAAAAATCCCATCATTCGGCGTGGCGTTTTTTCCGAGACAATAATTCATTGAGCGGTCATGCGTTCATTGGTGCAACTCCGTTTTTGGTTGCGGCGAGTATGACGGATCGGCTGGGGTTAAAAGTCATTTTATTCATCTGTTCCACTTTCGCGGGATTAAGTCGAATCAATGATGATGCCCATTATTTTTCTCAAGTTGCACTTGGTTGGTATCTCTCATATTTATCGGTTCGTGCTGTTACGAAAACAAATAATACTTTCAGCAGTAACAACTCCAACATAAAATTTTTCCCAATTCTGGAATCAAAATATATCGGATTAGGATTTGTATTCAAACGATAACACTAATTTGTAACCATTCACACCAATAAATAAAAAATAAAAACTCAATTGGTGCGATATTTCCCCGAAACATCGCACCAATTGAGCTGTAATTGCGTCAGCTTTTTGTTTTCAATTCCGTCCGAAAAAGAATGTTGACTGGTTTGAAGAGATTGAGCAGTCTGATTATAGCAAATCAATAAACTCTTCAATTGTTTTACAATCCAACAACTGTACTGCCAGTGAATCTAACACAATCGGATCTTGCTTTGCCCATATCTGTTTTTGAACACTAACAGATACTTTACCGAAACGTTTTTTCAACTG
>JAITBS010000158.1 GCA_031283515.1 Planctomycetaceae bacterium | reverse complement strand
TGCCGTTAGCAACGGTCATTTCTGTTCCAAGTGAAACATGAACTTGTTTTAAAGATAACATTGCGAATAAAGAAGGAATACCTAAAACAAACCAAAAAATCAAAACAAAAATTAGTTTTCGTTTTTCCTTCACACAAAAATTGAAACTGAAATTTGAATGTTCGCGAAAAATGATAAGAAGAGCAACAAAAATCACGTCAATCGCTGTTGTGATCCGCGGATTAACTGTTACAATTCCGAAACAACCGCAAGAGCCTTCACCGCTTAAACCTTTCATTGCCGAAACAAGAGAAAAGGCAGAAAAACAAAGCAAAGACCCAAGCCAAGTCCAACTCCGCCAAATACCGGAACATAAAAGTAATGCGAATAAAATTTCAACTTCTGTAACTAATATTAATAAACTGCGCTGATTCAAAAATTCCAGCAAGGGAGTAAACACACTTCCTTGTATTGGCGGCAGTAACGGAATTGTTGCTAATTGATGTACTTTCAATCCGGCAGCCAAAAAAAGAACAGCAACAATAACAAAACGTAGTTGACCAAATCCGAAACGGTTATTATGTAATTTCATCTTTGATAATTTTTTCAAAAAGCAATACGATTGGCGGTACGCATAACAACAGACCACATAAATAGAACGGAAAAATAAAGAGCATGAAAATCTGATGTTTTGGTCGTTCCGTCGGATTCATACCGTAAGGAATACGGTCAGGCGGCGCATCACGTCGAATCCACATCAGCCAATCGATGAGCGGTGTTTCAAGAAGTGCGTTACGCCATGCTTCGTGACCGTTTGTTTCAAAAGTGGTCATGTAGGCTGTTCCGCCTTTGTTGTGAATTTGTTCGATTTCTTCCCGAACACGGGAATGAACAATACTTTTGTCTCCGGTGTTGTTGAATGCCCAAACAGTTGTACGGCTATCAACAACGTATTTGTACATATTTTTGTGCGGATTACAGGAAATGGGAACCAATGCGGCAAAACGTCCCGGAAATTCACGCCCCAACGACCAAACTCCGTAACCGCCCGAACTAAAACCCAAAACACTCACCGATTGCTCATCCACCGGATAATGCCGAATCACATGGTCAAGAATTTCCATCGCAATCGTCATCGGCGCATCGCCTTTGCCTTCTTTGGTCGTGGAACGATCCCAAAGTTTATTATTGGCGGGACATTGTGTTGCAAGAATAAAGAAATCGCGTTGACGTTCTCCGTTAATGAACGGAATAAGCGGTTCCATGTGAGACAATTGTGAAACGTTATTGCTGCCGCTTTCGCCGACGCCGTGAAGCCAGACCATGAGCGGATATTTTTTACCCGGTTCAAGTTCGGGAGGAATTCGGAGACGATATTTTATTGTTGCGTTTTTGTATTTACCGCCGGTATATTGATAAGGCAATTCGGTAAATTTGTGACGAATCGGATCGGGAATTTTCCAAAGCCGCCCCTCAATTTTACTTCGAACCGGTTTATCCGTTGCCATTTTTTCGTAACGATCAACAACAGAATCGTCTTCGGCGGTACTTTGCCGTAACAATTTAAGTGCGGCAGGATCGCGAATAAAAGATTCACGCGGAGCGTAAAGTTTTTTAAGATAATCGCTGTGATGAGCAAAATAAGTTACAGAAACAAAAATTGTCAACACGAGAAAAGGAACGGACAGATACGGCATACGTTGGGATTGGTTATGAAATTTCCGATTCCGGTTGACAATCCACAAAATCATGTTGCAGAAACACCAAAGAAACAGAATCCATTGCGGCAACGCAACCCATGCGGGCAAAAAAGGGGTCCCAAGCATCCAAGCGTTACGGGAACACGCATCACGAAACGCGGTTATTTCTGTTTGCGGTACAAAAACCGAAAGAGTAATTAAGAGCAAGCCCAAAAGAACCCAACACGGTATCGAACTAAAACAAAGAAATCGAAAAATACGTTTCATAATATTTTAAACGGTAACAAATTCTGACCCTGTTAGGGGGGCAATATTTATTGCCTATTGAATTGTGTTTTGTCCCTTTAGGGACAATATGTTAGTAGAAAATAATGTTGATTAATTGATTAAAGATGTTTGTCCCGTAGGGACGAAATGTTGGTGAAAACAGGATTCAAAGATAATTTTCACCAACATTGTGTCCCTACGGGACACGGATTATTTTTTTGTTTCTTTTTTTCTACCAACATGTCGTCCCTAACGGGACGGAAAAACCACATTCCTAAAATTCACGGTGATTGTTCCGCAACTTCGTTGTTATCCAATTTTTTAGGACGAATTATTTCCGCTTCAAGCGTTAAAATCAAATTCGGATTCTTGGGATCATTCGTTTTGACAACAACCTCTTTAGAGATTTTACCAAAGAGATGAGCCGTTAATAATCTAAGACGAACGGTACCGTTTTTGTAAGGCGATATTGGTGTTTTCGTAAAATCTTCAACAGCAACACACGAACCGCAACCAACCAAAACTTTGTGAATAACAAGGTCATTACCTCCATTATTTTTGAGAACAAATTCGTGGACACATTCTTTTTCAAGATTTACCGCACCAAAATTATGTAATGGTACTTCACAAACCACACGCGGTTTCCAGATTTTGTTGCTTACAATTTTTCCATATCGGTACAAAACATTTCCGCTTGCAGCAATAAAGAAAATAAGTGCAATAACAAAACAAATATTTCCTAAATGTTTCATAAATAAATATTAGTCTGGACAAACGCATTCACCATTTTGACAAACTAAACCTTCCTCACATGGTTCCTCGCCGCCGCAACCAGCCTCACAACTATCACATTGTGCAAAAGATTGAGGAAGTTCTGGTGTTACGGCAAACAAAATAAAACCAAGTCCCAGATAGAGGAATGTTGCCGATACGTAACGGTTACCAAATGAAAATAAACGAAGAAACGATTTCATAAATAACTCCTTTTAATTTTAATAAAAATTAAGATTACTTGTCTTTTTTCGCCCCTATACGGCGAAACAATATTGCAAGAAAAATAAAAATAACACCAATGACCATTAATACAACACGCCATTTAAAATCATTAGCAACTTTTACGGATTGCCGACGTAACTCCTCTGGTACTTCAATAGCACGACGAGCAATTTGAATTGAACCCTTTTGCTCAATTTCTTTCTTTTCTTGTTCAGTTAAATTAATTGTAAAAAAAGAATCATCTAATTCTACTTTTAATGAAGGAGGTTTAAGAAGCAAATATTCAACTCGATTAAAAGCATCTGCCACATCGTCTGGCTTCACACGAGTCTCAACCAGAATATATTGAGGAAACCACACACTATTCTGTATCTGTGTATAATTTTTGTAAAGCATTTTAGATTGAACAACACCATTTAGTAAAGCTGTAAAAGAAGAAATAGCATAACCTTTATCCAAATACAAACGATATTCAACATAAGTTTCGCTTTGACTTTTTTCATTGTGTCCTTGCTTTCCAACAATACAAACGATTTCTTTTTCCTTTTCTTCATTTTCGATTATAGAAAAAGAAACTAAATTTTTCGTTATTAAAGATTCAATCTTTTTTTGCGACAAAAATCTATGTCCAAATTCACGTAAAAAATTTATGTTTATTTTAGAAGGATTCACAATTCCAAGATTAACTTTTGATCGCAATATAACAGATTCCTTTTCATCAAGTAACGCAGAAACAGAAATAGAATATTTTGGATCCGGTATAAGAGGATGATCACCAATACTAACGTTTGTACTACACAAACCATTATCGTACATATAATACACAAGCATACCCCGAATTGATTCTGGTTTCTCTTGTATATCAGCAAGAATTTCTTCAAGGGGACGTGAATCTTTAATAGTCAATATTTCTTGTCTCAATTGATCTCTTTTGAAAAAAATGGATTCTACTGTCACCGTTTCAAATGACATTGCCACAGATGATATTATCGCAATCCTTTTCGCATGTTGTTTTTTATATTCTGCAAGATCAAGAGAAATACCATTTTTTTCACGTTCTATTTTTAATCGTTCAAAATCTTGCTCCAAATTTTCATTAAATCTGTTCAATTGTCTATTGATTGCATCTGCGTGATCTTTTGAATTTTTTGAAGGTTCTAAAGATCGCTTCAAATAAATAACATGAAAAGATTCTTCTTTTAGAATGTTTAACTGTGAAGCATTTTCTTTGGCAATCTCCACCAAATATTTTTGAACGTTAATATTTTGTGCAAACACGTTTTGCACAAAAGTTATAAATACAGATAAAGCAATAGCAGTATAAAGAACGGCATTAAATACTGTGGCAAAGAGGTTTTTATTATTTCTAAATTGTTGCATAATTAACACGTTTTTATTGTAATGTTATGAACTGCATTTTCCTAAAACTACAGCAAAACGGACATTAACAAATCTCTCATTTTTGCATTTTACCAATTGTTATACTCATTACACTTGAAAATTCGGTTTATAGGAATACACGGAATGCATTTTGTCTTTGAAAATCCCGTACATCTCGTAATCGTATTAAAAAACAAAAATCGAAATTTCAAGTGTGTGGAGTATATCAAATTTAATACAGTTTTACTCGAAAAACATAAAGCCATAAAATAATCGTTATTAAAGAAATACTATATTTTACGTATCTTTGTTATTTTTAGGAAAGAACTTTTACGAATTAAATGTTATGAAGTGTACTAATCAATTTAGAGAGAACAAACCGCAACCGTCATAAGCGGTATTTTCTTTCCGGTAACTGCTTTACATCTGTCTTCAAAATCAAAACAACTACCAATGTCCACTCCTAAGTCCAATCCTTCACCTGTAAGTGTTGCAAGACACGCAATACATGTAGGAACGAGCAATGTTGTACATACGCCCGTACAAACTGTAATTGTTCCTCCACCTATTAAAATATCAGCAATTAAACTTGCAATACATTCAGGGTTCATAATCATTTCTGTTTGCCACTCATAATCTACCATTACCACTACATCCATATCATTTTCGATACAAAGAGCTGACGTGTCAGGTGGGTCTGGAGACTGGCAAGTACTATACGCATAACCAATAAATTCATCAAGACATTGTGTCGGATCATCTGGATCAACTCCACCACCAAATTTCAATTCTGTTGCTTCACAAGGTAAACAAACAGTACCACATTTAAGAACATTACCATTAATGTTTGGATTGGGATCGTCACCATCCGCATTAACATATGGAAGTAAAATGTAGCTAAACAAAATTACAATTGTTATTAATAACACAATCATCCTATCGAAAGTTTTTGAAAAATTAAACATAGTATTTTCCTTGTTTATAAATGTTAAATTACATAGTGAATTGGATAAATTATCAACTAACTATATCCCAAAATATAAATACTTCACCCGATAGCTTTCACTGATTACATTTTATGATATTCTCTTTTCGGTCATACAACCGATTGACATTCGATAATCGTAATCATTTTTCTAGCAATTCCGGTACAACCCCTATTACTTTGAATACCGAGTTTTCCTAATGGAATTAACGGCGAATAGGAAATGTATAACGGTTTTGCTTCGGGAAAGTACACAACGTAAAAAACAACCAATCTATAATCAGGTAGAGTAAAACACAATTTTACGTTTTCATTACAAACGTAAACGCCCTCTATAATATATGGGTTTGGCAACTTTTTAGGAATTTTTTTTGACGTAAAGTGTTTGGTAACAAGGATAAAAAAAATTTTTGGCGATAACTTTTCACGGTTTTTTAGCCGTAAAATTAATCATCAATTTCATGGTCTTCAGTGGCGATGATAATATTACCGTTTTTGTCTTTAACTCCCTTACGGATAGAACATTGCTGTCTGGCTTCAACTTTTTGTTTTTGATAACCCTTCCAAGCAGATGTTTTTTTTACAGCAGCACCGGTACAACCGATTTTTTCTGCTAATTTTTCTGACGTCCATACTTTGTCGGAATATTTCGTAAGCAAATCAAAGACTTGCGCTCTGACACTTATCCGTTTCACTCCCTTAGTTGGTTTGTTAGATTTTGGCACGGAATTTGCTTGCAATTCCTGGATTAATTGGAAAAGCAAAATTTGGTTTTCTTCGATCTTACTAATTTTTAATAAGATTTCATTCGATAGCGGTAAGGATTCTGTGAACATTGGAGTCGCATGTTGTTGGGGGTTAAAGAGAACTTCTAAAAAGGAACTTCTAAAAACATCAGTTTCAAACCGAACAATTTTCGTAAACACGTTGTTTTTAACATTGTGTTTTTTGAAAATATATTTTTAGAGACATTTATCTTCAATATAGAATACACAAATACTTCTTCCTATTTTCATAACAGGTTGAATATTACGGTATTCGATATATTTTCCTTTTCGGTCATACAATTCATTGACCCCAATAATCATCCAACTCCCTTTTTCCGGCAATTCCGGTACAATTCCATTATTTTGAACGCCGAGTTTTCCTAGTGGAATAGACGGCGAATAGGAAATGTATAACGGTTTTGCTTCGGGATGTTTTCGACACCAATCACGTAACTCGTACTCATCTTGTCCCCAATCAATGCAACTGCCCAATAAATATTGGTGACCGTTTTTCGAACCACCAACAAATTCATTGAAGTAGGACAAGGAATGAGGATAAACCAATAAACTGCTCGTAACATTCCAAATAAGGAATATCGCCAAACATGATTTTCGTATTGTAAACAGTTCAAATAAACCTGTAAATCCTTTCTCTAAAAAATTTTTTGAAAAAATTGAAAAAAAATTAGAACAATTTTTGACTGATTTAGCACAAAAAATGTAAAGCATTGGTAGTATTAAAATGACATATCGCGGATGTGCTGAAATTCCGGTTTGGGAACTAACGAAAGCAAAAATCAAAAACATCGGTAACAATAAAACCATTTCATCACGGCAACAAAAATTGTTTTTTCCGAAACAGGTTATCATTACTGAAATTAACAGCAATCCCCAAACTCCGACCGGTTCTTTGAGCAGCAATGCGTAACCGTAATACCACCACCAACCGCGATCAGACCAAACACCACAAGCAAAAGATTCCATTCCGCGTTCAAAATCACGTTTTTGCGTGTCGATTCCCTGAACAAATTCCGCAGGAAACGGAACCGGTACATGACCCAACCATGAATTTTTGAATCTGTTACCCCGTTCAACCGGAGAATTTTTAGTTACAACATGATTCGTCAAGGCTCCGCTGATAAACCGGTATTGATTCAATAACCGAAACGAACCGTCGAAAAAATAACCCATATTAAGTACGTAAAGACCAACCAGTATTATCGAAACAAATTGACGGAACGGCGGTTTGTTTTTTTGTTTCCGATTAAAGAATGTCCATAATATCCATAGCAAAAACCAGATCGGCGGCGCAATAATCCACGTGATTTTTGTGAGCGGCATCAAACCAAGAAATAAACCCGCAAAAATTGCGTTGCGCCAATCGGGATTGTTAAGCCAATAACGAAACAGATAAAGTCCGGCAATTCCTAGTGATGCGGCGACAGCATCAGGACAAATTGTTGCGCCCCAGCCAAGAAGAGACGGTGAAAATGTCCATAAAATCAGGAACACAAAACCAGCCGCCTGTCCGTATAACTCCAAAGAAAAACGGTAACCAAAATAACCGCCAAGTAAAATAAACGGAATACAAACAATCCGCATTAAAAATACGTAACAACGAATATCCTCAACGCCATTTATCGTAACAAACGCATTGCCGAGTGACCATTCGCAACGTTTTTCGGGAAACGGTGAATAAGGTTTGGCGTTATACTTTGGGTTGCAAAAAAGAAAAACCGGCGATCCGGCAATCATTCGGATTAGCGGCGGATTGACGTGAAACACATCAAATTTGCCCGTATTCCAAAAATAAGCGGCAGCTCCCAAATGTCCGATTTCAGTACGGTTAGGACTTGTTGCCCACGAAAGATAAACAAGCAACACCGTTTGAATAAACAATAATAAAACAATCCAAAAGTTACGGATTTTCATTAACTGAAATACAAATTCCATCGGAGATTTCTATGATATAAGGAGTTGGAACGAACCAGTCATTGTTTTCGTCCAGTTTGAAAACCGGAAACGATGTTTTCGGAAGAACCGCCGGTTCTCGTGACGGAATATCAATAAGTGCAACCTTTGTTGCGTTCCGGCTTTCCATATCAGCAATGAGTTTACGGCATTTCGGGCAATCGGCATGAATCAAAACAATCGTCCACTTTTTTTGCTTCAATAATTCACTATCCGCCGGTTGCTCAAAACGTACCGCAAGCGGAAATTCTTTGCCAATCCATTTTTCCGGTTCAAGAACAATTTTTTTCCTGCCGTCAGCACTGGTCATTTCTGTTCCAAGTGTAACCTGAAACTGTTTCAAAGACAACATCGCCAATAAAGACGGAATACCTAAAACAAACCAAACAATCAAAACAATAATTAATTTTCGTTTTTCCTTCACGGAAAAATTAAAACTAAAATTGGAATGTTCACGAAAAATAATCAGAAGAAGAACAAGAATCGCGTCAACAGTTGCGGTGATCCACGGATTAACTGTTACAATACCGAAACAACCGCAAGAACCCTCTCCGCTTAAACCTTTCATTGCCGAAACAAGAGAAAAGGCGGAAAAACAAAGCAATGACACCAACCAAACCCACCGCCGCCAAATTCCTGAACACAAAAGCAATGCAAATAAAATTTCGGATTCTGTGACCATAATCAGCAAACCGCGATGATTCAAGAGTTCCAGCAACGGCGTGAATACGCTTCCTTGTACCGGAGGCGGTAACGGAATTGTTGCCAATTGGTGCGTTTTAAGTCCGGCAGCAAAAAAGAGAACAGCGGCAATAATAAAACGTAATTGACCAAATCCGAAACAAAATATCTTTTTAGATCGAAAAAAACGTTTCATAATATTTTCTCAATTCACGGTGATTGTTCCGCAACTTCTTTGTTATCAGATTTGTTGTTACCTGATTTTTCAGGACGAATTACTTCCGCCTCAAGTGTTAAAATCAAGTTTGGATTTTTGGGATCATTCGTTTTAACGAGAACTTCTTTGGAAATTTTATCAAAGAGAGGAGTCGTCAATAATTTAAGACGAACGATACCGTTTTTGTGAGGAAATATTGGTGTTTTCGTAAAATCCTCAACAGCAACACACGAACCGCAACCAACCAAAACTTTGTGGATAACAAGGTCATTACCTCCATTATTTTTGATAACAAATTCGTGGACACATTCTTTTTCTATATTTACCGCACCAAAATTATGTAATGGTACTTCACAAACCACACGCGGTTTCCAGATTTTGTTGCTTACAATTTTTCCATATCGGTACAAAATATTTCCGCTTGCAGCAATAAAGAAAATAAGTGCAATAACAAAACAAATATTACCTAAACGTTTCATAAATAAATATTAGTTGTCTGGACAAACGCATTCACCATCTTGACAAACTAAACCCTCCTCACATGGTTCCTCACCGCCACAACCTGTCTCACAACTATCACATTGTGCAAAAGATTGAGGTAGTTCTGGTGTTACGGCAAACAAAATAAAACCAAGTCCCAAATAAAAGAATGTTGCCGATACATAACAGTTACCAAATGAAAATAAATGAAAAAACGATTTCATAAATAACTCCTTTTAATTTTAGTAAAAATTAAGATTATTTGTCTTTTTTCACCCCCATACGGCGAAACAATATTGCAAGGAAAATAAAAATAAAACCAATGACCATTAATACAACACGCCATCGAAAATCATTAACAACTTTTACTGATTGCTAACGTAACTCCTCTGGTACATCAATAGCACGACGTATTATTTGAATTGACTCATTTTTATCAATAGATTCTTTTTCCTGCGCAGTTAGATTGATTGTGAAAAAAGCATCTTCAAGATCAACTTTAAGCGAAGGCGGTTGAACAAATAAATACTCAGCCTGATTAAAGGCATCTGCACCTTCACCCGGTTTTACTCTTGTTTCAATAAGGATATGTTGTGGAAACCATATTTTATCCTGAATTTCAACATAATTATCGTATGTCATTTTAGATTGAATAGCACCATTTAGGAATGCTCTGAATGAAGAAATAGCGTAACCTTTATCGGGAAGAAGTTTGTATTCGGAATAAGTTTCTCCATGACCATTTACATCACGATCTTGTTTTCCAATGATACAGATTATTTCTTTTTCAGCATGTCCTTTATTTTCTTTCATAGAAAGAATATTTTTTTTCGCAAAATGATCAATTACGTCCTGCGATATAAAACCATGTCCAAATTCACGTATATATTCTGATTTTTTACTGGAAATACGTACAATTCCTGTAATGGCTTTTTTCCGCAAGCTTAAAGAAACATTTTTATCCAATAATGTGGAAGCCGATACTGAATTTCGAGCATCGGGAGTATATGGGTTATCTCCTCCGTTAGCACTCAGACTTCCATAATCATTATCGTATATATAATAAGAAAGCATACCGCGTATTGATTCTGAATTTTTTTTAATCTCCGCAAGTATTGTTTCAAGCGTCCGTGAATCTTTAATCATCAAAATTTCTTTTCGAATTCGTCCGTTCTTATAAAAAAACGATTCCAATGTTACATTTTCTGTTGCAGTCAAAGAGGCACGGACTATTGCGTTTGATTTCTCTCTTTCTCTCTTATATTCTTCCATATCAAGAGGATATCCCATTTCATTTCGCCTTTTTTTTAAATTTTCTAATTGATCATCAAGTTTTCGATTGTGTTCTTTCAAAAGCCGTTCCACACTTTCCAGCTTTTCTTTTGATGCTTTCGACGGCTCAATCGACCGACATAAATAAATGGCACAAAATTCATTGCCATCAACTAATTTTTCACGATCGGCTGAATTTTTCTTAGCAATATTTGTAAAAGAAACATAAACATCAGTATCCTGTCCAAAACTATAAAGACTGATACTAAAAATTATAAAAATAAAATAGTAAAATGTTTGAGAAAATAATTTCATGATATCAATCAGTAAGACTTTCGCTAAAAAATAATATGCCATTTTTGTTGTGATTTAAGTTTTTTGAGAAATTTACTCGTAAAAACAGCGTAAAACTTTCTGACAAAAACCTAATACTTAAAATCTTTGTTGAACCAAATTACATAACAAATTTCAAAAATATAAAAGTGAAGCTAATAAATATTTTTCACCCAAAGAAAGAATTTCAAATATTCGTTCCTTACTTTCACTATCAATCAAGTAGGTCAAATAATCCTGTTTTAACCGTTCCCTATTCTTATCCCAATACCACATACACTGAACTGTTCTCTGTAACTCTCCCGGAGAAAAATGACGAAGTGTTGATTCTAAAGTATAGATTATTTTTAAGGATTGGATGGAGTCTCTATTTTCTTTGCTCTTTAGAGCAATCTGATCTAATTCATGAATGGGCAATGTTGCTCCGCTACAAAAAAGAAACATGATACTTATAAATAACACTTGCAAAACTTTAGTAAAATATTTTTGTTTCATATTAATTTCTACATAAATAAACTAAATTCGTAATATATCAGTGGAATAT
>JAITBS010000032.1 GCA_031283515.1 Planctomycetaceae bacterium | reverse complement strand
ATAAATACCTTACAGGGGTAATATCAGAATATCCAAATTTTTCCGATGTCTTAAATTTGTTTCAAAAATAAATATTATGAATAGACAAAGTATTGTGAGTTGATGTTGATTAAAACCGGATATCCAACCACTGAGGAGATAGAATTCAGAGACAGTGTATGTCAACAGTTTCTTGTGGGGAACACGATTTCGCCCTGAAAGATCCGCGTATAGTTAATAGTGAATAGTGTTGCAAGCGGAGTAATACCGTTTTGGTAATAATCCGCGTGCGACACTATTCACTATTCACTATTCACTCATAACTATTCACTAATATTCTGTCCTTTCAGGACGAAAGAAATTTTGCGAGCGGATTACTACCGAAACGATACTACTCCGCTTGCGCTACTCTCCACTATCAACGCTCAACTATCAACTAACCACTGCCCCTGTCGGGGTGAAAATCGAAAAACAAAATATTCCATTGAATGATGATGAAAGTAATTTTTATAAAAACACACCGTATCTTATCGTACTTTTAGGAAAGTGCTGTTTTTATTTGAACCTGATTATTTTCATTATTCACATCTGATTTTTTTTCGTTCTTGTTTTTTTTGAGCGTTCATTGCCTTGTCTTGAAGGCGTTTCTGAATGGAACTTTTTGTTGGTCGGGTGGGAATACGGAATTTGGGTTCTTTTGCTGCTTGTTGAAGCATTTTACAAAGTTTTTCAAGACAATCCGTTTTGTTTTTTAAGGCATTACGTGTTCGTTGGCTCGTAATGATAATTTCTCCGTCGTTTGTCCAGCATCGCGGAAAAAGCTTTTGGAAACGCAACACAACTGATTCCGACAGACTCGTTTCCGGATTCCACCGTAAAACCGCTTTACTTGACACTTTGTTGACATTTTGTCCGCCCGGTCCGGAACTTCGGACATAAAAAAAACGCAGCCCATCAGCCGGAATTTGAATATCCCTATTGACGGTAAGAAATTGCTCATGCATAAAAAATCAACCTTATTACGAAAACATAAACCGCCGCCGAATTGTTGTTTTAACTTCGTCAAGCCAGAGCCGGCGTTCGTCTGGTGTGCTCAAGATAATTGATTCGAAATTACGGCGTTCAAATGATTGGGAACCCAGTAATCCGAATACAATTACTTTCCAAAAAGCTTCAACAGGATCACCATACACATTCACTTCAATATCACGCGGTGTGTTGGATGTTGAAAAGACTTGAACGGTTTTGTTACCGATATAGGAAACCGGACCGTTGGGAGTAAAATTGTACACGGAGTTTTGCCGGAAAACCCGATCAATCCATCCGCGTAAAATTGCCGGTGTACCTCCCCACCAGTTTGGATGAACAAAAATAAGTCCTTGAGATTCACGAAGTTCGGAGAGATATTGCTGCAAAAATTCCGGCAACTCCGATTCGTCTAATTTCTCCTCGTCAACCGGCAATACCGGATCAAACCGCTCTTGATACAAATCGTGAAACAAAATATCATGCCCCAATTCCCGTAATGTCTGTGCGGCAGTTTCCGCAAGAACATGATTAAAACTCTCCGGTTTGGGATGACCAAGAATAAGCAAAATTTTCATAAAATTCCTCACCGTAATCTGTATTGCCCTGAAAAAAACGTCAACAAAATTCTAAAACCTCCGAAAGTAAAACTCACTCAGAAAACATAAATTTATGAGTTAGAAACAACGGATTTTATGGAGTTATTCTACAACTTGTTCTTTACGGCGGATCACGTCTTTTCCGACAAACGGTTGTAAAACATTCGGAACAACAACAGAACCATCCTTTTGTTGATACAATTCGAGAACCGCAACCAAAGCACGGCTAATTGCAATTGCTGTTCCGTTGAGAGTGTGAAGAAATTTTGTACCTTTTTGTCCTTTGGTTTTGTACCGTGCATTGAGGCGGCGTGCCTGATAATCTGTGCAGTTTGAGGTACTGGTTACTTCGCCGTATTCACCTGTTTCACCGCGTCCCGGCATCCAGGCTTCAATATCAAATTTGCGGTAAGCCGGACCGCCAAGATCACCGGTTGCCGTATCAACAACCTGATAAGGAATTTCGAGTCCGTCAAAAATTTTACATTCGAGAGTGAGCATTTCGTGGTGTATTGCTTCGCTCTGCTCCGGTAAGGTAAACGCAAACATCTCCACTTTTGTAAACTGATGAACACGGTACAATCCGCGCGAGGCTCGTCCGGCAGCTCCGGCTTCTGTACGGAAACAATGCGAAATACCGCAAAACCGTAACGGAAGTATTTCCGCATCAACCGTTTGTCCCGCCAACAAACCGCCCAATGGAATCTCCGCTGTAGCGACAAGACTTAAATCGGTTCCGTCAATACTGTAGATTTGTGTTTCCGGTCCGCGCGGAATATAACCCGTTCCTTGTAAAATATCATTACGGGCAAGATCCGGTGTAGCGGTGAGAGTGAAGCCCGCTTGTAATAAAATTTCGACCGCGTAACGTTGCAATGCGAGTTCCAGCAAAACAGCTTCATTTTTGAGAAAATAAAATCCGGCTCCGGTAACTCTTGCACCTGCTTCAAAATCAATCAAATCCAGTTTTTCACCAAGAACAACATGATCCAATGGTTTGAAATTGTAGTTAGGAAGAGGTGTTTTTCCGAGTGACCGCCGCAAATTGGCGGTATCATCCGCTCCAATCGGAGCATCGGGATGAGTCATATTGGGAATTGAACGTTGAATACTGTCCAGTTCAACCTCAATATGGTTTAATTTCGTTTGTATTTCATTGGCTTTTTCACGAAGGAGACGTCCTTTTTCTTTTTTTGTGTCCCGTTCTTCCGGTGACTTTGCCTGACCAATAGATTTTGAAATGGAGTTAGCTTCGGTTTGTAGGTGTTCCAACTCCTGTTGTAATGATTTCCGCTCCGTTTCAATCGCAACAAAACGATCCACATCCGCTATCACTCCCCGATGTTGACAGTTGAGTTTAACGGATTCGATATTTTCCAGAATAAATTTTCGATCCAACATAATTTGCCTCG
The DNA here is from genome assembly GCA_031283515.1 of Planctomycetaceae bacterium. Taxonomy (GTDB): domain Bacteria; phylum Planctomycetota; class Planctomycetia; order Pirellulales; family Thermoguttaceae; genus WRKP01. The sequence continues at coordinate 634 of JAITBS010000032.1, read as the reverse complement.
CAAAAAAATCTTTCCCAACAAGAAAAGGAAAATTTTCGCAGAAAAACAAGTTAATGTCAAGGCGGAATCCATTGATGTTCTATTCGCGCGTTAGTAACTGTCTATTTTTTAGTCCGCAGATTGCGCAGATGTTCGCAAATATTGAGTCCGTAGATTTTTGGAGATTATTTTGCTTGAGGATAGACGAAACAGGAAAAATTATAAAACGTATAAAAATAGAGCAGACAAAAAATACAATTTTAGTAATCTATCAGTGGAATATTTTTGAATTTGTTTACAGTTGGCAATTACAAGGGAGGCGACCCTTCGGCGAAACATTGACTACCTTTGGAGTCCATTGGTAAACAAATTGACGAATATTTCACTGATAGATTACCAAAAGATTAATATTGTCAATACATAACCGTTTCCGCAAACAAACAAACAAAAAGAAGGACAAGATAAAATGGGAATGTAAAAAAAATTGAAAAAATAAAAGGGTGCTTGACAACCTACTAAGTGTTGTTAGAATATCGGTCAATCGTTTCATTGTTAATTTGACTGATTGAGGTTTCTATGACTGCAAAGCGTTTCTTTAACTCAAAATCATCCGGTTTGGCGATGTTATTCTGCGCTTTGTGTCTGTTCGTCATTA
>JAITBS010000664.1 GCA_031283515.1 Planctomycetaceae bacterium | reverse complement strand
TCCACTCTCAACTATCAACTACTTTATGAGGTTGTTTTGTTAGGAAAAATTAGGTGAAAATAAGGTTCGCAAGCGGATTAAGACCAAAACGTTTTGAATCCGCCTGCGAACTATCCACTATCCACTATTCACTCATAACTATTCACTAATACCCCCTCTGTCGGGGTGAAAATCGAAAAATAAAAATGCCGCTGATAGATTACCAAAATTTAATTTTTTAAAAATATTCTCTCTGTGAACTCTGTGTTCTCTGTGGTTAATAAAAAAACGAATTATTAGAGATTCCCATCAGACAATTCTTACGGGGACATTCAATTCGTGCAAACATTTTTTGAGTTTTGCAATTGTTGTTAAACCGGTGTGTAAAATTCCGGCGACGATGGCGGCGTCGGCGTGGGCGATTACAAAGGCGTCGCGAAGATGTTCTGCGGAACCCGCACCGCCGGAAGCAACCACCGGAACACTAACCGACCTGGCAATTCGCCCCGTAATCTCTAACTCAAAACCTGATCGAGTCCCATCCGCATCAACCGAATTAACCACAATCTCCCCAACACCTAAATCAACCGCGCGTTTCGCCCATTCGACCGCGTCAAGTCCACTCCGCTCCCGAAAACCATGTGTTGTAATTTCGTAACCGCTGGGAAATTTCGAGAGATCGGTTGTTGCAATAGGATCCATTCCAAGAACAATACATTGCCGACCAAACGCTTTAGCACCTTCAGTAATAATCGCCGGATTCCTGACCGCAAGCGAATTGACAGAAATTTTTTCAGCACCGGCATTGAGTACCCGTTCCATATCCCTAAGCGACGCCACTCCGCCTCCCACCGCAAACGGAATCCGAACCGCTGCCGCTACACTACGTACCATGTCAATATCAATCGGACGACACTCAGCAGACGCCGTAATATCATAAACAACCAATTCGTCCGCCCCATCTTCATAATATCGACACGCCATCTCCACCGGATCGCCTAAATCAATATTATCCTTAAATTTAACACCCTTAGTAACACGGCACTTGATTACATCAAGGCAGGGAATAATACGACGCTTTAACATGGTCGGAATAATAAAAATGATCGAATATTGTAAGAATTTCGGTTATTTTCCGTTTTCTGTTCTACCTTGTCAAGGGAATCTCTTGTTTTTCAATTTAATACGCATAGAATTAAAATTTCGACAATTTAATGATTATTTAGATTAGCGGTTTCAATTTTCGATAATTTGTTCAGTGTACTAAGTTTATGTTGTGTGATTTGGGTGGTGATTAAAACCGCCAATCACAAACCACTATCACAAAATATTATAAATATCGTCCATACCGATAACGGTCTTATTATGCAAAGTTCGAATCCGAGCCTTTATCGCAACGATTTTATTCTTGGTCTTGTGGAAAGTGAATTAAGTGAAACGCTTTACAAGTCATGGGGACAATCTCTTGCCCGAATGTTACCGGTTGGATCAAAAATTCTTGTTACGTCTGATTTTCGTCAAAGTTCGAAGTTATTCAAGGCGGCTTTAATAGAAGGTTTACGTTCAAATAATATTGATGTTTTCGATTTTGGCAATATTCCGACAAATTTGGCTTCTTACGGATTGGATTTAGTTTCGGGTAACGCTTGTGCTAGTGTAACCGGCGATAATTACGCTTCCGTTTGGAATGGGTTACGCTGGATCATTCCTGATAGTTCTTTGTCTCATACCATGCAAATGGAACTGCTTCGCAGTGAAGCGGATTTGACTTCCGCCCCCAATGTAACTCCAACAACTCGCGGAGATTACCAGACAATTGATATGATACCGGCGTGGTGTGATTTTTTACAGGATGTTTGGTGTGATGTGCCACAATTTCCATTGCGAATAATTATTGATCCAATGTATGGAAATTGGACGCCTTTAGCACAACATGCTTTACAATGTTGTTTTCCCAAAACGCTTTTTGAATCAATTCATGATGAGCCCAAAGGAGATTTTGGCGGCATGATTCCTGCGTCGCGATGCCGGAAATCGTTGTCAACTCTTTGTTCCGAAGTTAGCCGTTATCACGCTGATATGGGAATTGCACTGGAAGCCGATGCCCACAGTTTTTTGCTCATTGATAATTTTGGACGCCCATTGCTTTCAGAGGAAATTACATGGATTGTGTTGCATTATTTACTCGGTAACGCTATGAATGGCGAAGTTTTTCTCCATGATGTTAATTGTTCTGAAAAAATTATTGCGGAAGGTATTCGTTTGGGTGCTTCGCCGTGTATTGTTAAAAATTCCCACCACGTTTTTCTCAAAAAAATGCAGGAAACGAATGCGTTAATTGGATTCGGTTTTGACGGCAGTCTTTATTTTCGCGGTGTTTATGGAAGGCGTATTGTTATTTTTGCTATTTGTTGGTTTCTTGATTATTTCACAAGACTCAAAATGCCGCTTTCGGAATGGCGAAAACAGTTTCCGGCATTTTACACCACTCCTGAGATTCGTACTCCCCAAGTTCCTTTAGAAGAAGTTGTTCAATGTCTTTCCGCAACATGGTCATGTTCTCCATCGTCAACATTGGAAGGAATTCGGTTTGTTGTTCCCAATGGACGTATTCATATCCGAATCATTTCGGATTTTGCTCAATTAGGTTTTCATTTTGAAACAGATCACCAATCAAGTTTAGATCGAATTTTTTCAGAGTGTTGCCATGCGTTGAAAGGTTTGGATCATCTCTCATTTTTCCTGAAAGAAGGATTGGAAAACTGGATGTAATAAATCATTGCTAAATTGTTTGTTGTCTTAATTTTTTTTGATATTTTAGTGACATTTTTATTTTTCCTACGCTCTGAAAGGGCAGTGGTTAGTTGAGAGTTGAGAGTGGATAGTTGATAGTGCCGCAAGCGGAATTACTGCCGAAATGGTATTACTCCGCGTGCGACACTCTCCACTATCAACTCTCCACTATCAATTATCAATTATCAATTATCAATTATCAACTATCAACTATCAACTATCAACTAATCCATTGCTCTTACAGGGCGATTGTTTGAATAAGCTATTCCCCGCCGCGTTGCGGCGGGTTGTTACGCATTGCCCCGTTGGGGCGAAAGAAAAAAACATACGAAGTCCATAAACGTAAAAAACAAATATTTCACTGATATATTACAAAAAATATACTTTATGCGAAACACTGATTATGTTGCTCTTTCAGGGCGAAAGAAAATATTAACCAATTTGAGACAATGAGAAGGATAACATGTTGAAAGTAGTT
>JAITBS010000662.1 GCA_031283515.1 Planctomycetaceae bacterium | reverse complement strand
CAAAATAAACCTGATGTTGCCGGTGTTGTTAATTCAACGGTTACCTCACCTCAGTTTATTTTGATTCTGGCGATTCAACACACAACAGAAACACTGTTACAAGGTTTTTTCGCCGCCGGAGTCAATTACGCTGGTGGTAATGACATCAAAGGCGATTACGGCAAAACAATGGGCTCTTCCATGAAGTTCAAGATTACCGGCACCCCCAAATGGGGATTTACCGAAGTCGGAACGTTCAACAAAACACTGTATGGTAGTTGATAGTTGATAGTGGAGAGTGGAGAGTGGATAGTGCCGCAAGCGGATTATTACCAAAACGATAAAACTCCGCTTGCGAACACTTTCCACTATTCACTATTCACTATCCACTATTAACTATAAAGATTTCCAACAAAGAAAGGAAAAACACACAATGACTTTATTAACACGCGAAGTTGCGTTGACACAGGAACATTTTGCGATTGAAAAGGTTGATGTTACAGAATGGGGTACGATTGATCCCGAAACAGGTAAACCGGAACCAACGTATGTTTATGTTCGGGAATTATCGGCAAAGGAAAAAGACGCCTTCGAAACATCGCTTGTTTCCGGCACAGGGAAGAAACAAAAAATTAACCTTGAAAATTTTCGGGCACGGCTTGCCGTGTTGGTATGTTGCGATGAGAACCGGCTGCCGATTTTTCGTTCGGAAGATGTTGAGCGGCTGACTCAAAAGCCGGTCAAGGTCTTGTCACGCATCGCCGAAGTGGCGAAACGGCTCAACGATTTATCGGATGAGGATGAAGAGGAACTGCTAAAAAACTAGCGGCGGACGCCGATTGGCTTTTTTGGCACAAATTATGTCTTGCGGTCGGCGGGAGTACGATTGAGGAACTCAAAAACCGAATGACAGCAAAAGAAGCCCAATCATGGCGTTGTTTTTTCAAGGTTTTTGGTCCGGTAGGACATGAACGTTTCGACCTGAACGCCGCAACAATTGCCAAAGCGGTTGTGGACGGTTACGCGGATCACGAAAAATACACTCCGTCTTTAGAAGATTTTGTACCGAAATTCAAATTCACCCGCCCCTTAGACGAGGACGAATTTCAAGACGAACTCAAAACGAATGCCTTGCGTGATTTCGAATATTTGCAACGAAGATTCAGAGGAGTGAATAGTGGATAGTGAATAGTGAATAGTGAATAGTTCGCAAGCGGATTACTACCAAAACGATAAAACTCCGCTTGCGAACACTATCCACAATCAACTACAGATCGAGTGATGTTCAGGGCGATGTCCTTTATGACTGTTGCGAAAATATCAAAGGATAGATGTCCGGCGAGTTGTTTTGATTTACTCCAAATGGTTTGGTCTTTGGCGTTGGACAAAAAATCATGTCCGTCCCAAGTCAAACCAAGAACAAACCAACCCAATTGATGCGGTTCCGCTTTGAGAAATTTTCGCTCGGTAAGAAGTTCAATATGATTGTCGAGAATGTTTTGAGTAACATTGGGACTGCTTTTGAAAAAGTCACGTACCGAAAGCGTTAAAACATTATTGTTATCGCCATGTTGTTCCACAAATAAAAGAATGTCACGGATTAAATCGTTATCGCGTTTCATAGAACCCGAAGAATGTAGTTAAGAAAAACAAGGACCCCCAGAACCGCCAAACAAAATCCGCCGAGTGTTTCAAAAAGATGTTTTCGGTGATTTTTGTTGGGTGATTTTTTCCAATCATCGTAACTTTTAAGAGGTCGGGTTATTTCCAGCAGTTTTTCGATTTCGTCAAGAGACAATTCCGGATCGTTTTTTTTCAGTAATTGTTGTAACTGTATATGTTCGGGATGCCGAGATGCGATGTCACGCATTTCGTCAAGATAAATAACTTCCGTATTTTTTAGAAGACTCATTTTTTTCATCAGACAAAAATAATACTATGGCAACAATAGCACCGCTTGCGATTAAAATTACTGCTAATATCGGCAATCTTACGGAAAAATTACAGGAAGTTTCCGACGATGTCGGCAAGATGTCGAAAATCATAGCGAATACGGCACCGAATGTCAAGTCGTTACGAGATAGTTTTCTTGCGTTGTCCGCCGTTCAGGGAGTGGTGAACAATTCCGTCAATTTAACGGGTGAGCAATTAACCGAATTACAAAACAACGTCAATAGTGTTACGAATGCGGTAAAATCCAATGCAGAAAAAGTTGCCGCCGGTATTTCACAAATGACGCCTTCGGTGGAAGGTTTTCGCAAAGCGTGTGAGCAGTTCAATGCGTTGCAGGAATTATCGGAACAGATGCGTGAAGTCACCGGAGATTCACAAGCGTTGGAGAATGTGTTGCAAACTGCCCGCGAAGGTCTGGGGCAACTTGCCGTCAGTATTAACCAAGTGAATTTAACTAATCTGGCATTTAATGCGGCAACGGCGTTAAATGCGTTGCCGTTACTGTTAATAAGCGGAACCTTGAAAGAGATTTATCAGTGGGCAAAAGAATTATGGAGTTATGTTGACAACGCCAGCGGCGGTTGGCTTGGTACTGCGGTTAAAATTGTTACAACACTGACCGTGATTCTCGGATTGATCGGATACTGCACCACCGCAACGATTTCATGGTCGGCGGTAACAGCCTTTTTGCAAGGGTTGCTTCGGTCGAATATTGTTATTGTCGGGCTGACAGCGGTTATCACGCTGCTTTGGTCGGCGGCAACGGCGACTGCCGGTTGGCTGATCGCCCAACTCGGACTCAACACGGCGTGGACTTATTTTCTCGCGTCCACCGGAATCGGGTTGATTCTTGTAGCCATTGGCGGGATTGTGTACGGTCTAATCAAACTGGTACAGTGGTTGGGTTCCGGAACATCTGCCGCCGAACAGATGAAAGAAGAGATCAAAGCGATGGAAGCCCAAACAGCCGCATTTCGGGATAAGATTGGAGAATCAATTGATCGTTACCGCGAACTGAATAATCTTGCACGACAATATCACGAAGACAATCTCACGGATATTCAAAAGTATGAAAATAAATTGAAAGAAATTGACGAGGTAATGAATCGTCAAAACACGGCAAAATCGGCGATGAGTCAATTGAACGTGAAACAAAATGAGTTGGAAGTTGCGTTGGATAAGGCAAAATCCTCCGGCGAAACGGAACGAATGGAATCGTTGCAAAAACAAATTGATAATATTGCCGCCGATAAAGCAGCACTGAAAAAAGAAATGGACAAATCCCCCGCTCTGTCGGCGGCAGACGCTCTGTCGGCAAAAGAAAAAGAACGTGCGGCGTTGTTACAAGGGCGGTTCGGTGATTTATTGCAACAAACCTTTACTCCGCAACAGGAATATGCCAAAACAATTTCCGACCTTGCCGTGTTGACACAAAAAGGATTGGTGACGGAAGCGGAGCAACAATTGATTACCGCCAACGCCTTGAAAAAACGGAATGAAGCAATTATCGGTTCACTTGGAATCGGCGAACTGATTAAAACGCCGGAGACCGCACAGGATATTTACAACAAAAATATCGCGAATTTGCAAACTGCTCTCGAATCCGGTGTGATTACTCAGGCACAATACAATACCGGTATAACGAATGCGTTGAAACGTTTTAATGAAACAGATGCGGCAACACAGGAAGCAAAGAAAAAAGCAGAAGAATCAGCAGCAGCACAACAAAAAATGATTGACAAGTTCAAAGGGATGGGAACGACGTCGGCGGTTGCGGCGTTTGAATTGTTGTCGGCGGACTTGCAATCGGTTCGGGACAAATTAAAGCCGGAAGAGTTTGCAACGGCGCAACAGAAACTCTTAAATGATTTGGCAAACGGACTTGGTATTGCGGATTTTGTGAATCCGAAACAGAGTGACACGTTGGAATCGGTACAACAAAAGGTTCTCGATTATTACAACAAACTGGACGGTTTGGGGCAAGCGACCTTTGATTTGGCGGCGGCTCAACGGCGTGTCACGGAATCCTTTGAAAAGCAGGCGGAGTATTACAATTTGTACCGAAAAGCACAAGATGCCTTGATTCCGGCGCAACAGAAACTAACCGATGCGTTCCAACGCATTGAGGCAGAAGCTGCTCAGTTTGGTTGGGCGAATGATATTGTTGCTAAAATGAAAGAAATGGTCAACGAAGAAATCATGGGCAAAAAGGAAGAGGAGGAAGAAAACGGCAAGAGTTTTGCCAAAGCGGATCACAGCCGTAACACGGCATTGGAATTGGGGACGGTGGCGTATTACGAAGCGCAGAAAAAGGGCAATGACCCGATTTTGAAAGAGAATCAAAAGCAAACAAAAAACCTAGAAACCATCGCCAAAAATACCGCCGCCAACTCCAATACAAATAATGTTCAATTTACGTTAATCAGTTAATAGTGAATAGTTGATAGTTAATAGTTGATAGTGAATAGTTAATAGTATCAACTATACAAATCATCAATCCACAATCATCAATCTAAAATTATCAACATGATAATCAAAACGATTTTAACCGGAATTTCAGGCAATTTTGCGTTGGACAAAAAAGAGGTAACGTTGGAGTGGCTTGTTTTTTCGAACGAATTGAATGATTTTGCGGTGGCGATTTCGCAACAGGGAACGGTTGAGAACATGATTGTTGGCGGCGAAGCGAAAGGCTGGCTGGCACCGGGCAAACCGTACCAATTGGGCAATGAAACATGGAACACGGCGTTTGCGGGCGAGTTGAATGTTTCGGAACGCAAGATTATTCGAGGAACCGGCAACTACAATATTCAAATTGCCGGAGGAACGGTTGGGATTGTTCCAATAACACCCACCGGAATTGTGCAATGGAAAGTAACACAAAAGTATTCGACCAAAGAAAACAAGGAATCGGAAGAGGGTGACAACACGAATAATCCGTTTACGTTAAAGATGTCGGTGGAGTTGGAGGATATGCCGTTTGAGCGTGATATTCGTACCGAGAAACTGATTCTGAACAGTGCGAAACAATTTTTCAATCCGCCGCCAACAATGAAACGAAAAATCACGACCTACTCTATTACGCGCCGTGAATACGGTAATCCGGTCGGCAAGGCGAAAATATACTCCAATGTTGTTAATAGTGACAATTTTCATGGAGCGGCGCCTGGTACGGTGTTAATGGAATCGGTAACCTGTAGTTTTGACGGCAAGGTTTGGTCGGATGTAACTTATACATTCAAGGAACGTTTGGACGGTTGGCAAACCTATTTATTGGACACGGGAACAATGGAACTCCAAGACGGCAAACTCGTATCAATTATAAACGATGACGGCACGCCGGTTTCGGAGCCGGTCAAATTAAACGGTGCCGGAGAAAAACTGGACAACCAGAACGAAGACGGATACAATGTCGGACCGTTTTGGAAATATCCGGCGTTATCGTTTACGGCATTACAGTTACCGAATTTTTATACGGTGATTTCTGCACCGCAATAACTCAAAACAATCTGCGAAAATCTGTGTCATCTGCGGACTATTGGCAAGTATTAAAACCGTTAATAAAATAGACAGTTCAAATGATTCAAAAAATAGCCATATTTACACCGGAATACGGACAACGGATTAAAAGTGTTATTGACACATTTACGCCGTCGTCTCCGCCTACGGCAATGAAAAATCCGAACGCGGTTTTATCGGGATATTCATCGCCGGTTGAGATTACGGGTGATTGGGAGCAGGAGCAAGCCCTCTGGAAATGCAAAGCGAAACGGTTATGGCACACGGACGGCAAATACGAAACGCGTGATGATGGTCTTGAGATTGATTTGTACGATCCGTGTAGTAACGATAAACCGGAAGTTGGGACAGGAGATCGGGTTTATGCGGTGTTTCGGGGTGTCTGGGAAATGGTTGGCGGTGTTGGCGGCGGGGGAGTATCGAAGATTTACGCGGTGGTGATGACCGC
>JAITBS010000649.1 GCA_031283515.1 Planctomycetaceae bacterium | reverse complement strand
TTACGGTAACGGGCAAAGTGATTGAGGATTGTGATCGACCTTGGGCGATGACATCGGATTCGTTGTACGGGATGTTTCCCGCCGATTGGAATAAGGAAGCCCAAAAAATTCCCGAATTTATTGTCGAATTGGATTCGGCTCAGTTGGCGAAAAAACTTGCGGCATCAATCAGCGGTGACGGCAAGGATTTTAACGCGGCGTGCCAATCGATTTTGACATTGGAAAACAAACCGATGAGTAGTCCTTGGTTTGAAACGGACGGCGGAAGATTGCGCAGTGATATTCGTTACTCGCTTTCCGCGAAAGGTCAAATGTTTGTCCGTTTGCTGAGAACCGTCAAGGATTTGAACGGCAACGATGAAAAAAAGAATCTCGCGAAACTTGCTCAAAAAACGCTCGAAAAAATCGAACTGATTCTTGAAGTTGTAAACTGATTCTTGATTTGTAATCGGTAATTGTGCAAAAATTAAGTGTTCTATTCGTAGGCTTGTAATCATTCGCGCCGATAATTGACGCAACGAAAGATTGGTTCTTTTTTGTTTATTTGTGTGAATGATTACATGATTTTTTGTTTCAACTGTTAACGAATCTCTTTTATTATGACCTGTCTTTGTTGCGGAATTTTATTTGCTGATATTGCTTGTTGGCCCATTAGCCATCTTCCTGATGAAGGAGAACTTGTTACGACAGACAAGATCGAATTAAATCTGGGCGGTTGTGCTTCCAATGTGGCGTTTGATTTGGCGCGGCTGGGAGTTCCTGTTACGCTTGCCGGCGGAGTCGGCGATGACGCTTTGAGCGAGTTTATTGTCCGTACCCTGTCCATTCCGGCAATTGATACAAGATTTTTACAACAGTTTCCCGGATATTGTCCCGGAACCGCGATGCATATCAATGTTCACGATCAGGATCGGCGGTTTATTTGTACAACAGGAGCCAACGATTTGTTTGTTTTCAATGACGATATTTTTCGTTATATCGAGAACGATAAAGATTCTCAAGAAAATCAAAATCCTGCTCCGAAAATATTATATCTTGGCGGTTTTTTCATGCTTCGGGGATTGGAAAACGAACGTACCATTCAATTGCTCGATACGGCACAAAAACATGGTTGGACAACAATTCTTGATGTTGTTCTCAATGGACATCGTCCTTATTGGGAAATTTTGGAACCGATATTACCTTACGCGGATATTTTCTTGCCCAATGAACACGAAGGCGAAAAAATTACGAATTACCGTGATCCTTATGACCAATCCAAAATGTTTCTTGAGGCAGGAGCCAAGACGGTTCTTATTACGCAAGGTGAAGGCGGAACTCTTTGTTTTGGTACGGAAGAACAATTTCGTGCAGGAATTTATCCGACAGATTATATTAGTGGTTCTGGTGCTGGTGATGCTTTTTGTGCCGGTTTGATTGCTGCCTTGCTCGAAGGACTCAATTTACGTGACGCTCTACGTTGGGGAAGTGCGGTAGGCGCAAGTTGTGTCAGAGGCGTCAGTACCACCGAAACCGTGTTCAATCGGAAAGAATTATCCGCCTTTCTCAATGAACATTCTTTGGTGATCGAAAATATCGAATGATTGTACACAAATTAAGGCAATTGTCTCTTTTATTAACCACAGAACACTGAGTCCACAGAGATGAAAACTTGAATGATTCGCCGATGACGCAGATTTCCGCTGATTGTTTTTCTGCGTTAATCTGCGAAAATCTGCGGACTGCTTGAACGAAGTATTCAAAACAATTTTTTACACTTTAAGAAAGGAACTATTCCATGAGATTGTTTACTATTTTATTTGTTGTTGTTATTTTCATGTTACCGTTTGCTGCGGCAAAGGAAATCATTTTGCTGGATGTTGCCAAACCGGAACCTGAAATGTTACTCAAAACATTGAACCGGCAATCCGCAAAATTGAGTGTTCAAGACGCTTCCGTTTTGGTTGAAACGGAAACGTCGGGACAATGGCCCGGGTTCAACATGGGCAAGCGGGATTGGAATCTTGCCGATTGCGATTATCTTATCATTGAAGCCGCCAACCACGGCGATCAACCAATCACCTTACATTGCCGAATCGATTCGCCGGAACTTGATTTCAAAACAATGCAAGGTTCTTACACCAATTCGGTTACAGTTGAATCGGGTGAAATAAAACAATACAAAATAACTCTTCCGCCAATGATTCCTCCGCAATTTAAGGACAAATTTTTCGGAATGCGCGGAGCTCCCGGCGGTGCGCATATTTCCGGAACAGATACGAAGTCCGATTTTCATAAAGACGCGGTTGTCGGATTAACACTTTTTCTCAATCGCCCAAATCGTGAAACAAAATGGAGTATTCGTAAAATTGTTGCCGTTGCGGACGAAAAATCGCAACAATTTAATTGGTCAAAAAGGACACCGGATGATTTTTTTCCGATGATTGATTGCTTTGGTCAGTTCAAACACGCAGACTGGCGCGGTAAAGTTCATTCGGAAGAGGAATTGAAAAAGAACATCACGCTGGAAGCGGAGGATTTGGCAAAATATCCCGCTCCCAAAAACCGTAACCAATACGGAGGTTACACCAATACGCCCAAACACACGGCAACCGGACATTTTCGTGTTGAAAAGATTGATGGTGTTTGGTGGTTTGTTGATCCGGAAGGATTTGTGTTTTGGTCACACGGAACGGATTGTGTTATTGCCGGTAACGGTGTTACGCCGATTACCGACCGTGAATTTTATTTTGACGAACTCCCCGATAAAGAGAATCCGAAATTCAAATATTGCTACGGGAAAGGTTCGTGGGCTCCGCATAATTATTATGAAGGCAGAGGTACTTACACAACGTTCAATTTTACACAGTCCAATTTGATACGGAAATACGGTGATGACTGGCAAAAAATCTTTGCCGAACTCACTCATCAACGTCTTAAAAGTTGGGGAATGAACACCATTGCTAATTGGTCGGATTCAAAAATTTACAATTTACGGAAAACGCCGTATTCTGCCGCTATGGGCAGCGGCGGTAAATCAATTGCCGGCAGCGGCGGTTATTGGGGTAAATTTCCCGATCCGTTTTCCAAAGAGTTTGAAGATTCTGTAGCTAAAAATGCCGAAAAACTCGCCGCAACAACCGCCGATGATCCTTGGTGTTTGGGATATTTTGTCGATAACGAAATCAGTTGGGGCGGTGAACGATCTTTGGCAATCGGAGCAATCACCTCACCGCCTGATCAACCGGCAAAAATTGTTTTTCTCAATGATTTGAAAACGAAATACAATAACGATATTGCCAAACTCAATACCGTTTGGGGAACCAATCACACGGATTGGAATGAGTTCCTAAATTCAACCGATAAACCGGACGAAACCAAAGCAAAAGAAGACCTTGACGTTTTTCACAAACGAATTTGTGAAAAATATTTCAAAACGATTCGTGATGTGTTGAAACGAGTTGCGCCGAACAAATTATATTTTGGTTGCCGTTTTGCGTGGGTTCATGACACGGCGATTCGGGTTTCGGCGGAGTATTGTGATGTGATTAGTTTCAATAAATATCAACGGGATTTGAAGGGATTTAAGTTACCGGAAGGAATTGACAAACCGGTTATTATTGGCGAATTTCATTTTGGGGCGTTAGATCGGGGCATGTTCCACACGGGCTTGGTTCCGACGGAATCGCAGGAGAAGCGGGCAGAATCTTACGAAAATTATGTTCGTTCCGCTTTGGAACATCCGCAGATTATCGGAACTCATTGGTTTCAGTACGGTGATCAGGCAACGACGGGTCGTGGTGACGGTGAAAATTATCAGATTGGTTTGTTAAGTGTTACCGACACGCCGTATCCTGAAACGATTGAAGCGGTTCGCCGTATTGGCTATTCGTTGTACGAAATCCGGTTGAAAAAATAGA
>JAITBS010000606.1 GCA_031283515.1 Planctomycetaceae bacterium | reverse complement strand
GTTGTTGACTGTTGTTAATTATTTGATAATAATAAAACGTTCATTTACATAATTAGTTACAAACGAACAATATCATTGTCACTTAACCTAAAAAACAATAACTTGAAAACAGTATTTTTCAACCGTAAAACGAAAACATTAGAATTGAAGATGACGCCGATGATTGACGTGATTTTTCTGCTTTTGGTTTTTTTCGTTTGCACAGCAAGTTTTATACCGCCGGAAGGAGTTTTGCCAACGAATATGTCGCTTCCGGGCAGTTCTGTTACGGAGATTGTGTTGCCCAAACCGGACAATCTGGATGTTGCCCGAATTTTGTTGACTTTTGACGGGTCGCCGCATTGGCGGGTCGAAGGGAATCAATGCCATTCCCTTCGGGATGTTCGGACTATTCTTCAGAAACTCCGTGAAATCCGTCAAGATATTCCGGTTATTATCGACAGTAACGAAAATGTTCCAATGGAACATGTTATTGATGTTTACGATAGTTGCCGAATTGCGGGATTGTCACAGATTCAATTTGCCGCAAAACAAAATCCTTAATTGATACTGTTGTTCTTAATTGATACAGTTGACGGTAAGTGATTGTTCAACACCAATAATGGCAACATAAAGTCTAATTCGGAATTTTATTTGTTGAACCAATTTTTTGCAACGACAAAGGCTTCCTGAAGTTTTGAGGAATCATTTCCGCCGGACTGTCCCATATCGGGACGTCCGCCGCCGCCATTGCCGCCGATTACCGGCGTAACCACTTTAATCCAGTCAACCGCACTTAATCCCTTTGTTACAAGATCATGGGTTAATCCCGCAATCAAGGTTACCTTATCATCCTGAACTGAAGAAAATAAAACGGCAGCGGATTCTGTTTTCCGTTTGATCTGATCAATTAATTGACGTAACAAATTGATATTACTGTCCGGTATGTCCCAAACAATCACCTTAATACCGTTAATCATTTCAGCATTGGCAATCAATTCCTCAACAGAAATTTTATTACCGGATGCGGATTGAAGTTGTTTTTGCAACTTTTTGTTCTGATTGGTCAATAATTCAATTTTTTCTGGAATTTCATTGACGGGAATTTTCAGAGCGGTTGCGATTTGCTGGAGAATTACGGAATCGGTTAACACTTTTTCCGTTGCTTTTTTTCCGGTCAATGCAGTAATACGCCGCGTTCCTGCTGAAACACTTTCTTCGGCAATAATTTTGAAAAATCCGATTTGACTTGAATTAGTTAAATGAGTTCCGCCGCAAAGTTCTTTACTGTCAGCGATTTGTACAACCCGAACTTCATCAGGATATTTTTCACCGAAAAGCATCATTGCGCCGGTTTTTCGGGCTTCTTCAATTGGCATTTCCCGACAAATCACATCAGCTGCTGCCAGAATTAACAGGTTGACTTCCTCTTCGATTTTGAGTAACGTTTTACGATCAACTGCCTGATGATGTGTAAAATCGAAACGTAATAAATCGTTATCTACTTTTGAACCTTGTTGTTCCGCATGACCGCCGAGTTGCCGCCGTAAAGCGTAATGCAAAAGATGTGTTGCCGAATGTGCTCTTGCAATTGCTTGGCGGTTTTCCTTGTCCACTTTGGTAAAAAGTTTATCGCCAAGCCGAATGACACCTTCGCGAATGTAACCGAGATGAACAATTAACTCTCCGTCAATCTGCGTCGAAACAACTTCAAAACGGATTCCATCGCCAAGCAACCAACCTTTATCACCGACTTGTCCGCCTTTTTCACCGTAAAAAGTTGTGTTATCGAGGATAATTTGAATTGGAGTGGAATTATTAATTTCATTTTCCCGATCAACCAGTTTTCCATCGGAAAGAATTGCGACAACAGTTGAGGATTTTAGTTCTAGTTGTTCGTAACCTCGGAATGCCGAGCGGTGTTGTGTTTTTTTAATTTTTTCGAGCGGGTCATTTTTGAACAATAAATTCTTTTCACCGCTGCCGGACAATTCGCCATGATATTCCATTTCCCGTTGAAACCCTGTCCAATCGAATGTGAAATGGTGTTCTGTTGCCATTGTTTCAAAAAGTTCCGGCGGAAAACCGAATGTCTGATACATATCGAAAATTTCAACTCCGGTAACTTGTTTCCGTTTCTTTTTCTCCATTTCATCGAAAATCCGTTCAATTTTTTCGAGACCGAAATCAACGGTTCCGATGAAGTGTTCTTCTTCTGATTTAATAACTTGGGCAACACGTTCGATTGTTTCGGAAAGTTCGGGATAGGGTAATTTCATTAGTTCGGCGACTTTGGGTACGAGAAGATGCAAAAATGTTCCTGTGCCGCCCAATTGACGCCCATCCAAAACCGCACGCCGCAACAACCGCCGAATCACATATTTTTCTTCTTTATTACCCGGATAAACATTTTCGTGAACTGCAAACGTACAAGCCCTAATATGATCAGCGATTCGGCGTAACCGTCGTCCATTGTCGTTTACCGGATCATAATGTTGTTTTAAAATTTCCGCTGCTGTTTCCACAAGCGGGCGTAAAATATCAATATGATAATTCGTATCAACTCCCTGCAACACGGCGGCACAACGTTCAAGTCCCATACCGGTATCAATATTTTTACTGGGCAATGGTCTCAGATTATTGGGAGGATTACCGACGCGGTTGAACTGGGTAAAAACGAGATTCCAGATTTCGACAGTACCAACTGGAGTGTCGTGATAAATTTCGCTGCATGGTCCGCAAACGCCGTCTGGTCCTTGTGTTGGAGCGGAAGCGGGCCAAAAATTTTCATCTTCTTCGAGGTATTGAAGTTTTGCGGATGGTATTTTAACTTCTTCGAGCCAGATTTGGGCGGCTTCGTGATCATCTTTGTAAACAGTCACCGATAATTTTGCCGGATCAAAGCCGAGCCATTTTTTATCTGTTAAAAATTCCCAAGCCCAAAGAATTGCCTCACGTTTGAAATAGTCACCGAAACTGAAATTGCCCAGCATTTCAAAAAAGGTGTGGTGATAGGCGGTACGTCCTACATTGTCGATATCACCGGTTCTCAAACATTTTTGACAAGTTGTTGCGCGTGTAAATTCGAGTTTGCACCGACCGAGAAAATGGTCTTTGAACTGATTCATTCCTGCCGGCGTGAACAGAACAGAAGCATCCCAACGCGGAACTAACACATCGCTTGCTCTACGGACACATCCTTTGGTTTCGAAAAAGGACAAATATTTTTCACGAAGTTCGTTTGTTTGCATCTTTTTTTGGTGTGGTAATATGGGATAAACAAAACAGGAATCATACCAATAAACACTCAAAATTCCGGCAACAATTAAGATAACATTTCAACACAAGTGGTATTCCAATGAAACCCGATGTTAAACCGGTCATAATAAAAATATTGCATATTCTACCATGTTCAAACAATTAGAAAAGGGGTTTTAGTGGAGTTGATAGTTGATAGTGGAGAGTGGATAGTGTCGCAAGCGGAGTAATACCGTTTTGGTCGTAATCCGCTTGCGAACTCTCCACTATCCACTATCAACTATTCTATTGCCCTTTCAGGGCGAAATTGTTGGTGATGATTGTGTAACCCTACCCGTTGGGTAGGGCTGGCTTATAATGTCCTTTCAGGACGCAGAATAGCGCAAGCGGAATATTACCAAAACGGTAATACTCCGCTTGCGCCACTATCCACTATCCACTATCCACTATCAACTCTCAACTATTCCATTGCCCCGTTGGGGCGGGTTATAATCCTGACGCCCCTTTCGGGGTGAAGAATCAAAATAATTATGCCACTGATAGATTACCCCCAAAGCAATTCCCCTTAATTTTAAGCAAAATAAACAACACGAAACCGGAATACTCTTCGGTTCTCTAACCTATGGTTGCGTTGGCGTACTCACTGACAGTGTCCCCAATTCCAATCCCGCCCATTTTCAATTAACGCCGAACAGATTCAATCGCATCCGCAAGACGTTGGACAGTTTCTTCGTCTCGTTTCATCACCTCACGGAAATACGG
>JAITBS010000198.1 GCA_031283515.1 Planctomycetaceae bacterium | reverse complement strand
GAACAAATAAAATTGTCTTACGATGAAACGCTTGCGAAATTGAAAAAATATTATAACGGTTATCATTTTTGCGAAGATACAGAGGGCATGTACAATCCGTTTAGTTTGTTGAACATATTCGACGAAGGGCATTTTCATAATTATTGGTACGAAACGGGTACACCGACATTTTTGGTACAAATGTTCAAAGAGAGTAATTTTGAGATTCCTGATTTGGAAAACGGTATAACCGTACCGATTAATTCTCTTATGGATTACCGCCCTGAATATCATAATCCTATCCCATTATTGTATCAGAGCGGTTATCTTACTATTAAAAATTATGACGATAAATTCAATGAATATACATTAGGTTTTCCCAATGAAGAGGTGAAATACAGTTTTTTGAATGATCTTTTACCCACTTATATTCCTCAACCGATTCTTCAACGCAACTTCTCAATATCAACATTTGTGAGGACTCTTGAAGCGGGTGATGTTGAAGGTTTTATGAACACAATCCGTGCTTTTTATTCAAGTATTCCTTATGATTTGATGAATAAAGAGAAAAAAGACGAACGTTATTATCAATTCATTTTCTATTTACTTGTAACGCTTATGGGACAATTTATTCAGACGGAAGTGAGACATGCGGTTGGTCGTGCGGATGCGGTTATCAAGACGTCGGACACGATTTTTGTTTTTGAATTTAAGACGGCGAATCATGGTACTGCCGAAGATGCTCTTGCTCAAATAGATTCGAAAGATTATTTAATTCCCTACATTGCCGACGGGCGAAAACTTGTCAAGATCGGTGCGGAATTTAGTGACCAAGAACGCGGACTGAGCCGTTGGAAAATTGAATAATAAATTTAAGTGAGGATTTTCAATGATCTTAATTCTGTTTTACGATCCAATCTGAAATATGGCGGCAAATTAAACCGGAATTTTTTTTGCAACAACAGAATTGGGGATATTTCCGGATTCTGGAGAAGTGTTTTCGTGTTCTATTATTTTTGTGGTTTGTTCGGATTCTTGATCCGGATATTTGATTCGCCCGTGCATTGCGGCAATAATTGATTTGATCACACTGTTTTCAATAATTTTCAGTTCACGAAGTGTGAGACCGGAATCGTCAAATTGTCCATCATCAAGTTTTTGTTTGATAAGAACATGAACACGGTTTTCAATTTTTCCCGGAGTTGCGGCAGTTCCCATACTTCGGCAGGCACTCTCACACGTGTCCGCAATCATCAAAATTGCCGCTTCTTTCGTTTGCGGTTTCGGACCCGGATAACGGTAAGTACTTTCCTCAACCTGTTTCCCCGACTCATCTTTGTTTCCTTTCGCGGCACGACCATAAAAGAAAGAAACCAATGAAGTGCCATGATGTTGTTCAATTAAGTCAATGAGTGGTTTGGGTAACCGGTGTTGCCGCGCAAGGTCAATACCGTCTTTGACATGCGCAATTAGAACAATTGTACTGACTTGTGGTTCGATATGATCGTGAATATTATCCAATCCTCCTTGATTTTCGCTGTAATATTCCGGTTTCATAATTTTACCGATGTCGTGAAAATACGCTCCAACCCGAGTGAGTAAACTACGTGCACCAATTGCTTCGGCGGCTGTTTCGGCAATTGTTCCGACTTGCATGGAATGTCCGTAAGTGGCTGGAGCAAGCCGGATGAGACTTTGGAGCAAGGGCTGGGATACATCGCCTAATTCCAGCAAACTCATATCCGTCAGAATCCCAAACGGTTCCTCAATAAACGGTAAAATTCCCGTCATAATCAAACCGGTAAGGAATGACCAAACAAAATTGGCACTCGCATCAAAAAGTAAGGGCATTTCCAAAATACGGTTGCAGAAAACACCAGTGGTAAGCGTCAAAACAAAAGCAACAATACCCGAAAGAAAACTAACCACAACCAATTTTTTTCGGGATCGCAACCGCCCTAATTGAATCGCCGTTGAAATTGTAACACAAAGCAAAATCATTAATAAATCATTGCCGCCGCCGTTTCCGAACACAAGAATCAATGTCAAAATAGTTGATAATACAATTGCCAATGCCCAAGAATAGGTAATGGACACGATCATTACAAATAAAAGAAGCGGTATCATTTCCCCTTCGGCAATTGTTAGTGAGAAGCGTTGAATACCTTGTGCCACCGCTACCGTCAACACCATACTGCTCATCAGAACAATAAAAGACAACAGCGATTTTGGACGCCGACGTTCTAATCGTTGTATGAACCCCCATGCAATAAAAATTAAAACAAAAATTGTTCCACAAACAGCCAGAAATCGAAAAAGACGAATACTTAGAGGAGATTTTAATAAAGAGGCTTTATATTCGGCACGCAAAAGAGCAATTTCCTCCATTTCCAACGTAACTCCCGATTCAATAATCACTTGCCCCTGCACAAAGTCCACAATAATATCACCAACAGAATTGGCAGCTTTTTGTTCTAGATCGGTGGTTGCGGTTTTATCTTCTCTGAGGGTTTCTTCCAGTTTGGGACTAAGCCAGTTAAAGAGTTGATCGACAAGAGTAGGGTTATTCAGTTCACGTTGTAACGCCTCTTTGAAACGTGTTCCGTCTCGAATCAACACTTCACTTACTTTGAACGGCACGGCGCGGTCAGGAGTTTCTCCTGCCTGATAAACAAGAATTTGGTCTTGGCTTCCTTGTTCAGCTCCATAATGCAAGGCTCGTAGAGTTCCATGTAATTCGAAAGGCGTAAATGCTCGTTTGAGACGATCATTGAATAGATCAAAACTGGTATCATCTTTGAAATAAGCAACAAACGCATCGAATGCCACACAAGGATCAACATTGTCAGGAATTGATTCTTTTCCGCCCGAACTGAGAAAACGGTGCCACATTTCTTTTCCTTTGGTGTCGAGTTGGTCAAACGATTGGGCGTTTACCATCGCGGCAACAGTATTCCAAAGCGATTCTCGGAGTTGAATGAGAGGTTTGGGATCATTGATGAAAACATGGAGAGATTCCCAACTTGCGCGATCTCTGGCAAGACGTTTTGCTACGGGGCTTACAATGGAAAACGGCGTGTTACAAACAATCGCACGTTCTGTAATACTATTGGGACGAAACTGAAACGGCGGATTCCAGGCTTCAATCAGGCAACTGATTACAACAGAAGTCAGAAACATAATCAAAATAAGAGAACCCCAATGATTGTGTTTCAATTCCGTAATAAATCTTGAAAAACCGCCTTTCGAAGACGACCGTAATGCGACACGTTCACTACGAGTTCGGCGCGGCGGCAGTGAAACGGTTGGAATATTATTCGACGAATTAATTGTTGACATAAATTGCTGGAATTGTCCCTGCAAATAAATAAGATCGCTTGCTTTAGGGTAAATTCGCGTGAACTGTTACAAAAAAAAGTAACGGCAATACTGTATGAATATCCGGTATTTTATTCTGAATAACCGGCATAAAAAAATTGTTCCTTCGACCAACATTCCGAATCAAATGTTTCCCTTGCTGCCTGATTCATCACAAGCGTAACAGTAATAAAAATGCTCCGAAATAAACCAAACCGTAACCCGTTAAAAAACGTTATCGGTTTCGAAAATCCATAACGCAACAATAACGACAATAAAACTGTTGCTGCTAAAAATAAAACGAAGAAGAATGAAATCGCATCGAGTTGTGGCATGAACTAAAATAAGGAATAACAAAAGTAGATAATAAAAAGTAAGCAATTGTCTTGAATGCCGACTTCGGAGATCAATTTCGGAGTATCAACCTAATTATCTTACATTTTTTTTATACTATTTATATAAATAATCAAGAGGTAGGCAACCGTTTACCAAGCTGGCAATTTTTTTGTTTATACGTGAACAATCGTAAAAATCATCAAATTCTAACCAAGATTATTTCAAAACTTGTGCCGTATAGCAATAACCTTTAACTGTGAAAGGTTCTCTATTTTCATTTTGGGACAGTTGTTAATGTGTTCGGTTGAGTCGGTTGAGTCATGGTATCAGTAACTCATAACTATGACGTAATCAGACCAGATATTATAGATAAAAACTTTAGAAATAAAAGATGTTTTTAGCCCAAAATTTGTTTGGAGAATTTTGGGTTTTTTTACGATTTTTTCGATTTATATGTATATTGGGAACTTCTAAAAACTAATTTCAGAAGGAACGCAGGCGTCCCGCCTGCATGACAAACGCTTAAATATGCGGTCGAGACGACCGCGTTCCTGCTAAAAATAAATTTTACATGAGGTTTTTAGAAGTTCCCTATTTTGAGTTCTTCACCCCGAAGGGGTGGAATTTTCATAACCGTAGGTCAAGCGAAGCGCGACCTACGGTAAATACCTCACCTCAACATCGCCTGAAAGGCGAAACGAAACGAGCCGAATCGTACACTAGGATTATTAAAATTCTGTCTTTCAGACAGAGATTTGTTATCGACACGAGTCCGCAGGTCGATGACCTGCGGTTATGAAAATCGCACCCCTGTCGGGGTGAAAATCGAAAAACAAAAATTCCAATGAAATATTACAAAATTTATAATTATTCAGCGGAATTTTCGTAATACTTTATTTTTTTAATTAGTCCAGCCGAGACGAGAGATACATCGCTGTTGGTAAATCGTAACACAGGCGATAATCAAATGTCTAATAACCGTGAACATTCATTGCCAGCCGGTAAAGCCCTTTTCTGGCAGTAATATACAATGTTTTCCGATCCTTACCGCCAAAACAAATATTGGCAGGTACTTCGGGAACCTTGATACGTTGAATCTCTTGACCGTTCGGATCAAAAACGTAAATCTGATCCGCCGTAATATAAATATTGCCGCGATTATCAATGGTCATCCCGTCAACACCAATATCGGCAAACAACGTTTTTTCTGATAAAATTCCGTCCGGTTGAATCTTGTAACGCCAAACTTTACCGGCAACCTGATCCGTAATATAAAGCAGTTTACCGTCGGGAGTTCCAATAATACCATTGGGTTTGGTCATATCCGTAACAACCTTCAACACCTTACTCGTGTCCGGCAAAATATAATAAACATGTTCTCCATCCTGAATAACCTTATAATCTTTACCATATACCGGATCCGTAAAATAAATCCCACCTTTAGGATCAATCCATAAATCATTGGGTTTGTTGAACCGTTTACCGTCGAAAACAGAAACCAATACCGTCCGTTTACCCGACTTATCGTACGAAACAACACTGCCGCTCTCACCTTCGCAAACAATAAGATCACCGTTCTGATTAACGTACATCCCATTCGCATGGGCAGATTGTTCCACAAAAACCGACAACTTCTGATCCGCAACAGACCAGAAATAAATCTTACTGTTCGGATCATCAACAAAATAAATATCGCCGTTTGATGTTACGGCAGGACCTTCGGTAAACCCGAATCCATCAACAACCTTTTCAACTTGAGCATTCGCCGCAATAATCGAATCGTCGGCAAACAACACCAATGAATCTAATACCACAACAACACAACAAAAAATAAACAAAAATCGTTTCATAAAAGTTACATGGTTAGAGGGTTAAATAGTTAATATTAAATAGTAATACTAAACGGTTAAATTTTCAGTGTTTTAGTTTCAGTTTTTTTGATTTAAATGTTTTAAGATTGCAGTGATCAAAGCGTCGCGAAGAATTGGTTTTATAATGTAATCATTACAACCGGCATCCAAACATTTTCGATGTTCTTCAGACAACGCATGAGCTGTTAAGGCAATAATTGGATCAGTATAACCCATTGTACGTAATTGACGGGTTGCCGCATAACCGTTCATAACCGGCATTTCCATGTCCATTAAAATTATGTCAAACGGCAATGCGCTATTCAAATTTTTCGCAACAATCTCCACCGCAACCTGACCGTTTTCACCTTCAACAACTTCCGCTCCCGCTTTTCTCATAATCAATGAAAACAAACGCAAATTGTCTATACTGTCTTCCACCAAAAGAATCCGTCGTCCCGAAAGAGGTAAAGACAATGTTCGCGTTACTGAATTTGAATCCGAATCAGAATCAGAATCAGAATCAGAATCAGAATCAGAATCAGAATCAGAATTTGACCAATCAGGTGTTTCCGAAATAAAATTTTTGTTCCCGAGATTAGCCGGAAGAGATTCAAATACCGAAAAGATTTCAAATTGGGAGTTCCAATCAAATTGTTGCGGTAATACGACAGTAAATGTACTCCCAAAACCTTCACGGCTTTTAACAACCATTTCTCCACCCAAAAGCCGTATCAACCGTTTTGAAATCGCCAACCCAAGTCCCGAACCGCCAAATCGCCGTGTTGTTTCGACATTGGCTTGCTGAAACGGTACAAATAATGTTGATAATATCTCTTGCGAAATTCCAACTCCCGTATCTTTCACGGAGAAAAACAAATTCCCCTCTATTTTCACATTTTTTTTCGATTGATTTTTGTTTGAAGCATTTTGCGTATCGGCGTCAATCCAAGCGATTGAGATTGTTATTTCTCCTTGTTGTGTGAATTTAATTGCGTTCCCGATCAGATTTACCAGAATTTGTTTGAACCGTACCGGATCCGTGTTTATAAATTTCGGAAGCGGAGTCAGAGGTTTTATCGAAAACGTCAGGTTTTTCGACCGCGCCTGAAAAGAATAAAACATCATCAGTTCACGAAGAAACGGTTGAAGCGGAACCGCAAGCTCCTCTACTTTCAGCATGTCGGCTTCCAGTTTGGAAAAATCCAAAATATCATTGAGAATCGAAAGAAGAAATTCCGCGTTACTTTGAATAATTTGGGCAATGTTTTGGCAATGTTTTAATGTATTAAGAGCAGATTCCAATGTTGGCGGATTGGGAGTTTTATTGTTTCTGTTTATTTTATTAGCTTCTGCGGTTTCATTTGTTCTATTGTTTTCATCTTGAGTTGATGCAAGATAATCACGGAGCAATATTTCCGTAAATCCGAGAATTGCGGTCATAGGAGTTCGGATTTCGTGAGACATATTGGCGAGAAAGCGTGTTTTTTTCAATGCGTCCACTTCAGCAAGTTCTTTCGATTTCCTAAGTTCTCTCAACTGTTTTGTCCAAAGACGTTTTTCCGAAATAATTCCTGCCAATTCCCGAATACTCCGAACAAGATCATCTATCGTTGACGGATCAAACGGATCCGGCAAAAAAGAATAAAAAACCAGTCCCGCTTCAATTTTGTTATGAATTTCAACCGGAACCGCTAAAATTGAACGACATTTTGAATTTTCAAGAAATGTTTTCCACGAAACAAATTGTTTCTGCTGATCAAGATAATGAATAGCGATTGGCTGATTTTGGGCGATTGCCTGAATCAATGGAAATTCGTTGTCTGCTATTTCTGAAAGCTCTGTTGCCTTGTTGATTTGAACAATATCAATACAATTTTTAGCGGTTCCGGCATGAAACATGGGATGTATGGTATTACCGGCACAGATTCCATACCACGCTTTGGCAAGATGAAAAAAATGTGTTGCCGATTCTAAAAATGTTTGGATAAGCTCTTGTTCGTTTTGGCAGTAAAACGATTTTCGTATCTCGGCAATCAAAGAGAGATAACGAAATTCTTTTTCAAACTGAATTTGTACCGATTCAACAGTCATAGAAATCCTGAAACCAACTGGAAATTCTAAAGGAAAATCATTTTTTGTTTTTTATGTTGAAATATTTTCGTATCCGAAATTCGCCTCCACTGCTCAACATTCAACAATCACGTCAACATATTTACCGATAATTTACATGAGGGAACTTCTAAAAACTCGTTTTTTATTAACCACAGAGGACACAGAGTTCACCGAGAGAATATTGTTAAAAAATTAAATTTTGATTTAAATCCCTCATTTTTACTTTAATAAATTTAAATGATATTTTGATTCAAATTAAAATTTTCTCTGCGTTCTCTGTGTCCTCTGTGGTTAAAATTAATTTTTAGAGATTCCCATGAAAGTTTTGACAGTTACAACGGTTTACTGTCTTCATTAAAATTCGCGAGGTTTAAAATTGGGAGGAACCTCTATTTTGACAGTGTCGCCGCTTTGAGTGATCACGTAAAAACCCGCATTAATTGCTGCGTCTTTAGCGGCAACCGGAAAAACCGCACCGGCAATCGCTCCAATTATGGTCTTACACGTGTTCCAATGCCGTTCATAATACCGTCGCACAATTTCCATCTGTTTCAATTGTCTCTTAACATCATGAACGGTTGGTCTGGTTTTAACTTCTATTACCGCAATTGTTTTTTCATTTTCGAGCAAAATATCAACTTCTGTAACAACTCGTCCATTCTCACTGATTTCGAGACCGCCTTTCGCAACTCCGTCAAAATGATAACCCAATTCATTGAACCG
>JAITBS010000196.1 GCA_031283515.1 Planctomycetaceae bacterium | reverse complement strand
CAAGGAAGAATTTTAAAGTTTTTGTAATATATCAGTGGAATATTTTTAACACGTATGAATATTGGACAACCAACCTCATTTTCAACCTAATTTTTCCGAACTATTGTTTAAAAAACCTCCGTAGCCCGTGATTTTCTCTCCTATCAACCTCATTACCTCATTAAAAACGTACACGAATAATGAGGTAATGAGGTAATGAGGTTGGCTTTTTGAGGGATTCATTGCTACTGAGGATTTTAAACAATAGTAAGAAAAATTAGGTTGAAAACGAGGTTTGCGGAAACAGTTAAAATACGTTTTAGAAAATTCCACTGATAGATTACGAATTTTTGTGTCAAACTGATTTAATTTATTTACAAATGGAAATCAGTGTCATTACGAAAATTCTGTAGAATAATTACAAATATTCAGGTATTGTGATTGAGTTTAACATTGACTTATTCGCATTATTTATTTGTTTAGAACCGTTGTAAGCGGTCATAAGATTACGTGTTTACATTCCAACCGATAGAATTATTGATTGTTTTATTGGCGAGTCTTGCGTTAGTTTCGGGGCTTGCATTTCTTATTTTACGGCGGCGTGATGAAATACTGCGGGACTTTTTGACACCGGAAGAACCGGATATTGAACAAGAGTTTTTTAAACGAAAATCGGTCGAAGAACCTGTTGTACCGGAAGAAGTTCACGAAGAAGAACACGTTACCGAAGAAGAATTACCGCCCGATCTTGGTTGGGGAATTACCGAACAAGAATGACTTCAACAGTTGATCCTTGATCGTTCATGGCAATGTCTTTCTCAATAAAATGGTTAATGATCTGTTGATTTTCTGATTTCTGTCCGTAAATAGAGGCAATCGGTTATCGCCGATACAACCTCCATAGGTTCGTTCGATAACCTTTGTATAAAAGGGTTGCCGACCTTTTTGATTACATATTTTTTGTGTCATCAATACGGTTTGAGTAAAAATTCCGCTGAAATATTAAGAAACTTCTATAAGGAGATTTTATGTCAACAAAACAAATTGACTATCAATTTCATGACAAAACGGTGGTCATTACTGGGGCATCCGGCGGTATCGGACAAGCAACTGCCCGAAAATTTGTACAGGCTGGAGCCACTGTTTTGCTTCACGCCAATAAAAACGGTGAAGTCATTAAACATTTACAACAGGAAATTCAACAACAGGGAAAAAAATGCGAATGTTTTACGGCAGATTTCTTTTCCCCAACTGCCCCTGAATCTTTTGTTCGGTCGGTTTTTGAAAAAACAGACACGGTTGACATTTGGGTTAATGGTGCGGGAGTTGATCTGATGGAATCTTCGCTTTCGGTTTTGCCGTTTGAAAAAAAAATGCAATTACTGTTTCAGGTGGATGTTTTTGCAACAATCCAAATGTCAACATTAGTTGGTTCTCTGATGAAAAATCAAGGAAAAGGAACACTTTTTTTCTTGAGTTGGAACGGTGTTCAATATGGTTGGAAGGGCGAAACCGCCCAACTTTACGGTTCTGCCAAAGGAGCGGTTTACGGTTTTAGCCGTTCACTGGCGGAAACACTGGCTCCTGATGTTCGTGTTTGTTGCTTGTCGCTTGGCTGGATTAAAACTCGTTGGGGTGAAAAAACATCAAACGACTATCTGAAACGCGGCGCAGAAGATTCACTTATGGAACGTTGGGGAACTCCTGAAGAAGTTGCAAACGCCATTTTATTTTTGTCAAGTGATGCTTCAAATTATCTGGACGGACTTGACATTCGGCTGGATGGAACCAAAAAAGGAACAAAGCGGTAAGTATTCGGCAAAAGTTTCCTCAAAAAAAGTAATTTTATTGATATTAATTTTTTAATTGGTATTAAATTTGCATATTATTTTTGTCCTTATGTTCTCAAGAATAGTATGAAATTGAAGAGTTAGGTGTTTTGGGCACAAACCATTCTGTATTCGGAATGATTATTCTCTAAATTTCATAATAACAACCTTGTAAACAGAAGGAAATTTTTTTTGAGGTCTTGTCAAAACTCTGATTATGTGCTATAACCGACAACAGTTTCCTTTTAACATAAAAGACTGTGGAATAAAGTCTAAAAAACTAAAACGAGGATGGATTCGATGAAAATAATTCTTGGCTGTGATCATCGGGGCAAAAGAATTCAGGATTGGATTCTTAAACATCGTCTATTTCAGCAATACGAAATTTTCGTAATTAGCGAGCATTGTTGTTCTGGTTTTATTGATTATCCTGATGTTGCGGCGCGGGTTGCTTTTGAGGTGGGGTCAGGTTTTTGTGATCGTGGTATTTTGATTTGTGGTACAGGCATTGGGATGTGTGTTGTTGCCAACAAATTTCCGGGAGTTCGTGCGGCTCCTTGCCATAACGAGGTTGCTGCAGAGTTAAGCCGGAAACACAATGACGCCAATATCTTATGTCTTGCGGGTGATTTGCTGGGTGAACGTTCAAGTCTTGTCATTGTTGAAAAATGGTTGGTAACTCCTTTTGAGAACGGACACCATATTAATCGGCTTGAAAAAATTAAGAATCTGGAAAATCAGAACTATTCAGATTCTGTAACAACAGAACGTTTAGAAAAGATTTTTTCGGAAAATATCATTCTCGAACCCAATATTTCCGTACAAAAAGAAAATGCTTTCGGCGTGGCTTAACGAAACAAAATATTGCACAAAAAATAACCGGCAAAAAAATAACCGGCAATTGCTCCGGTTACTGCCGAAAAAAGAGAGACTCTTTTTTTGACAAAATTCGTAAGATTGTAATATATTAGTGGAATTTTTGTTTTTTACGTTTATGGACTTCAGATGTTTTTTTCTTTCGCCCCAACGTAGTTAATAGTTATGAGTGAATAGTGAATAGTGAATAGTGTTGCAAGCGGATTATTACCAAGGACGAAGAGGAAAAGAAACAAATAATAATTCCACTGATATATTACTAAAATTATAATCGGGAGGTGAATAATTATTGTATATTTATTATTGATTCTTTTGTGGACGGCGTGTAGCGGGAACAGTTGACGTTTTGTTATGCCGGTTATCTTTGAAATTTTTCACCGGTTGTTTTTGAAACGGTTTACGATGTCCCGACTTTTGTTTGTCCCCTGATGATTCTTTTGAAAAAGATCGTTGATTGCGTTCTGGAACGGTTTCTTGATCATCACGTTTCTCAAACCGATCTCGTTTTTGAAACCGATCTTGATTTTCAGAACGATTACGGTTTTGAAATCG
>JAITBS010000544.1 GCA_031283515.1 Planctomycetaceae bacterium | reverse complement strand
ATTTCCTCTTCAGAATGTTCATGAAAAATACACCATATTCCCATTGGATTTTCCTTTCAAAAATTTGTAATATTTCATGTTTAGGTATTTTACATTAATTAACAAAAGATAAAAATTCAGTAATATATCAGTGGAATTTTTGTTTTTCCCATTAGCCCCGATAGGGGCGTCAGGATTATAACCCGCCCCAACGGGGTGGGTTTAAGTTCTTCTCCAACCTAACGCCCTGAAAGGGCAGTGGTTAGTTGATAGTGGAGAGTTCGCACGCGGATTCAAAACGTTTTGGTCGTACTCCGCTTGCGACACTATCCACTATCCACTCTCCACTATCAACTCTCAACTATTCCATCGCCCTTTCAGGGCTTGTTAATTGGGAGGATTTAACCCGCCCCGTTGGGGCGGGTTATAATCTTAACGCCCTTTCAGGGCTACCTATTGTTGTTAACTACAAAATATTCCACTGATATATTACGTTTTTTTTATTAACCACAGAGGACACAGAGTTCACCGAGAGAATATTGTTAAAAAATTAAATTTTGATTCAAATTAAAATTTTCTCTGCATTCTCTGTGTCCTCTGTGGTTAAAATGTGGTTAAACTTAATTTTTAGAGATTCCCTATTTTTGTTTCTTACCATGAACGGGTTTACTTTGTGTGAAGGTTTTTTGATGTTGGCGGTTGGTTTTAAAACAATCCGGTAATTTGTCCGTGTTCGTCAATATCAATACGTTCTGCGGCAGGCGATTTTGATAAGCCCGGCATTGTCATAATTTCGCCGGTTAATACGACAATAAATCCGGCTCCGGCAGAGATTCGGGCGTCACGGATCGGCATATCAAAACCGGTTGGTCGATTCCGTAAGGCAGGATCTGCCGAAAAGGAATACTGTGTCTTGGCAATACATACCGGAAAATGACCAAATCCTAACGCTTCAAATTGTTCAAACTTTTCCCGTACATTTTTCTCTACAATAATTCGGTCTGCTCCATAAATTTTTCGACATACTGTTTCGACTTTTTCGAGAAGCGGCATTTCATTGGGGTAAAGCGGTTTGAAGGTTGCGGGTTCTTTGTCGATGGTTTCAACAACGATATGAGCCAACTCTTCCGCACCGGCACCGCCATGTGCCCAATGTTCGGATTTTGCTGCTTGAATTCCGATTTCGGAACATTTTTTGATGATAAGTTGTGTTTCTTCTTCCGTATCAGTCGGGAACGAATTGATTGCCACGACTGCCGGAACACCATAAAGTCGGACATTTTCGAGATGTTTTTGCAGATTGGCAAAACCGGTGATAAGAGCGTTGTGATTTGGTTGAGTCAGTTCTTTTAATCCGGCACCGCCGTGATATTTGAGGGCGCGGACGGTTGCCACTACTACGACTGCACTGGGTTGAAGACTGGCTTGTCGGCATTTAATATCAAAAAACTTTTCCGCACCAAGATCAGCACCGAATCCTGCTTCTGTAACAGTATAATCTGCAAGTTTCAAAGCGAGTTTTGTTGCCAACACGCTGTTGCAACCGTGGGCGATGTTGGCAAAGGGACCGCCGTGAATGAGAGCGGGATTACCTTCAAGTGTTTGTACGAGATTGGGTTTAATGGCATCTTTGAGCAGTGCCGCCATTGCGCCGTGGCAGAGCAATTGCGATGCTGTAACTGGTTCTTTGTTTTCTGTATAACCGACGATTATTTTCCCGAGTCGTTCTTTGAGTTCGAACAGAGAATTGCTGAGGCAGAAAATTGCCATCACTTCAGACGCCACCGTAATATCATAACTTGATTCGCGCGGCACGGAGTAAGCTGTACCGCCGAGACCGACAATAATTTTCCGCAAAGCCCGGTCATTCAGATCAACAACACGGTTCCAGGTAATACGTCGGGTATCCAGACGTAGGGCATTACCGAAATGAAGATGATTATCGAGAATGGCTGCTAAAAGATTATGAGCGGTGGAGATGGCGTGTAGATCTCCTGTGAAATGCAGGTTAATATCCTCCATTGGGACAACTTGTGCATACCCGCCGCCTGCGGCTCCGCCTTTCATTCCAAAACTGGGACCGAGTGACGGTTCCCGAAGACAGACCATTGCTTTTTTATGGATTCGGTTTAATCCGTCGGTTAATCCAACACTGGTTGTTGTTTTTCCTTCGCCTGCTGGGGTGGGACTCAAGGCGGTTGTCAGAATCAGGTGTCCATTCGGTTGAGTGGTTGGTTGTTTTTGGGCGGCGGCAGTAATCGAATCCAATAAAATTTTGGCTTTGAAACGTCCGTAACATTCAACTTGATCACCGGACAAACCGATTTTTTCCGCGATACGGTCAATCGGAGTCATTGTTGTTTGTCGAGCAATTTCAAGATCAGAAAGATAGGAAGTGGACATAATCAGATACTTTTACTTTAATAAAAAAGGTATTGTCATAAAAAATACGGTCAAAAAAGACGGATGATGAATTAACCAATTTCAAATTCATTGACCTCAATGATATTCCAAACGTTGTGTTGACGAATTGCCGGAAATCGATCATAAGCGTTTTTGCCAATAACAAACTTGGTGAAGTATTATAGATAAAAAACCTGACCAATAAAAGGTATGGTTCACAAAAAAATAGGTAATATATCAATGGAATTTTTATTTTTCGATTTTCACCCCGACAGGGGTGCGATTTTCATAAGGCTTGTCGTCTGAAATAGAGTTCCATTTTTTCTATTGATATTGACTTAATTTTTTGAATTTGTTACTATTTTCTTTATTGTTCTTTTCTATCAAACAAGGAGGGAAAAAAGATGTATTCACGTCCTGATGCGAAAATGATTGTTACCATTAAAGACGCGGCAAAGAAACTCAAAGGTGAAGCGAAACACTCTTGAA
>JAITBS010000531.1 GCA_031283515.1 Planctomycetaceae bacterium | reverse complement strand
TCACACCAATTGATCCCTGTACCGGACGCACGACATTTGTGTACAAGTTACGCGATGCAACAAAAGAACCAACTTCAACAGAAGAATCACCAAAACCTGCGGAATTGCCGTATATTCTGTACTCGTTCGGTCCCAACAGCAAAGACGACAACGGAACCTTACCTCCTTCGCCGCGACCAAGTCCCGGTGTTTTAGAGTATGATTTTGTATTTTGAACGATTATTTCAAAATTCGTAACGATTCGGTGAAATTTTTATAAATAACCGGTTTAATCGGGAGTTCAAAAGTTAGGTGATTCTTCAGCGAAGGGATCGCCTAACTTGGTTGACAAACTTTTATTTCGGTTGACTCGTTGACAAAACAACTTCTCGTCTTTATCATTGATCGTGCCGGTTTTTTACGTAATAAACCGGAATAAATGATACTTTTCAAAAAGTTCCGATAATATGAAAATTGTTGATATTATAGAAGATAAAATAAATAGATTGCCGACGAATTATGTTTTCACCTATAGCGATTTTAATAAAGAGGTGGAAGCGAAAAATTCGATTATCAAAATATTGAACAAATTGGTTACAACAAAAAAGATTGCCAAACTATCCAAAGGTAAATTCTATAAGCCGCAAAAAACACCGTTTGGTCTGTTGAAACCTCCTGCTTATCAAATAGTGAAAGATTTTATCGAACAAAACGGTAAATTAATCGGTTATTTAACTGGTTATTCTGTTTACAACGATTTGGGATTGACAACTCAAATTTCCAACCAAATACAAATCGGAACAAATAAATATCGTCATGCCGTAAAACGTGAAAATTATACGATTTCTTTTATTGTACAACCCAATAAAATCACGAAAGATAATATCGTTTCGTTACGTATTTTGGATGCGGTTCGGTTTATCAAAGCAATTCCGGCAACAACTCCCGATGAGGCTTGTATTCGGTTGAAAGAAATTTTTCGGGAACTAACACCGGAAAAACAACAAACCTTAGTCAATTTGGCGTTGAAATACACGGATTCTGTTCGTGCTTTGTGCGGAGCAATTTTGGAAGATATTAATGCCGATGAGGTCGTAACCGCTAAACTCAAAAATTCCCTCAATAACATTACTGATTATAAAATACCCATTTCAGAAACAGTATTGCCTGCCAAAACAAAATGGAGAATAAAATGAATTTGCACGATAACACGAAATTGTTCACAGACATACTGCTAACAACAGCGCAACATTTTTCGATTTCTTCGGTGTATATTGAAAAAGATTATTGGATTACCCACGTACTGAAACAACTGTCACAAAGTCACCATGCTTCAAAAGTGGTTTTCAAAGGCGGTACTTCACTGTCAAAAGCTTATCGTTTGACGAATCGTTTTTCGGAAGATATTGATGTTTCGGTAATTGATGCCGATTCTTTTTCCGGTAATCAACTCAAAAAATTGATACGGCAAGTTGTCAAAGAGATGACTGCCGGTTTGGAAGAAACGGTAATCAACGGCACCACAAGTAAAGGTTCACATTTTTACAAAGCGGTTTATATTTATCCGAATATTGCGACGAAAATTGCCAAGACCGCTGTTAGTTCGGGACAATTGTTAATAGAAATCAATACATACGCCAAACCATATCCCTATAAAACAAAAGAAATCACAAATTTTATCTATGACTTTTTGAAACAAACAAATAACGGTAACTTAATTGAACAATATCATTTACAGCCGTTTCCACTTAATGTATTGGATAAATGCCGTACTATGATTGAAAAAATAATATCGCTTATTCGTTTTTCGTTTGCCGAAAATCCGGTGGTAGAATTATCCGCGAAAATCCGCCATTTTTACGATTTATATTATTTGGCAAACGATCCGGAATGTTCGGAATACTTGCAATCTGCTTTATTTCAAAAGGATTTATCCGAATTATTGATTCACGATCAATCTGCGTTTGATATTCCGCAAGGTTGGCGAAACAAAAAAATTACCGATTCTCCGCTGGCAACTGATTTTTCCAAATTTTGGACACATCTGCGTAAAATCTACCGGAATGAATTGGAAACATTAGCATTTGCAGAAATTCCCAACGAAAAAAAAGTGGCTGAAACATTTGAATCAATTATTAGAAGTTGGTTGTGATTTTGTATTTTGAACGATGATTATTATCGTTCGGGTTTTGGCAGTTCACGGTTTTTGCGGCGTTTTTTGTGGTTTTGTTTTCTTTTGAAGTCGATCAACTTGGAATTTTTTCCGATATGTTTTTCCATCTCGGTAATCCGATCACGAATAACCGCCGCACGTTCAAATTCCAGACGATCCGCCGCTTCAAGCATTTCCTTTTCCAACTCGTTAATCAATTCCCGTGTAACAAACAACTCCTCATCTTGCCCAAGTGTTGCGGCTGCGGAGGCGGTTGTGTGAGATTCGACCGCTTCTTCAATTCCTTTGGCAATATTTTTCTTGATCGTTTCCGGCGTAATTCCATGCTCTTTATTATAGGCTTGCTGTTTTTTTCGGCGGCGTTCTGTTTCGTCAATTGCTTTTTGCATTGATTCCGTAACTTTGTCCGCATACAGAATCACTTTGGCATTGACATTTCGCGCACTTCGCCCAATTGTCTGAATCAGCGATGTTTCACTCCGCAAAAAACCTTCTTTATCCGCATCAAGAATCGCCACAAGTGACACTTCCGGTAAATCAAGACCTTCACGTAACAAATTGACCCCAACCAAAACATCAAATGTTCCGCTGCGTAAATCACGCAATAATTCCACCCGCTCAAATGCATCCAGTTCACTGTGTAACCATTTGCAACGGATTTTCTGTTTCTCAAAATAGGCGGCAATATCTTCGGCAAGACGTTTGGTTAACGCTGTTACGAGAACACGTTCCTTGACTTTGGTACGTTCTTTTATTTGTTCAATTAAGTGCGGAATTTGCTTTGATGCCGGAGCCACTTCAATAACCGGATCAAGAAGTCCTGTTGGACGAATCACCTGATCAACAAGATAATTCTCACATTGTTCCAGTTCATAAGGACCTGGAGTTGCGGAAACAAAAACAGCTTGATTGATTCGTTCGACCCATTCATCGAACTTTAACGGACGATTATCCAACGCACTTGGTAAACGGAATCCGTGTTCGACCAAATTTCTTTTTCGTGCCTGATCGCCGTGAAACATTGCTCTGATTTGGGGAAGGGTTACATGCGATTCATCGACAAAGAGCAAATAATCGTCAGGGAAAAAATCAAAAAGAGTGTCCGGCGGACTGCCCGACGGACGATCTGATAACGGCGCACTATAATTTTCAATACCGGAACAATATCCAATTTCCTGCATGAGTTCAATATCATACTTTGTTCTTGCCGATAACCGTTGCGCTTCAAGCAGTTTCCCTTGTTCTTTGAAAACTTTTAATCGTTCTGATAATTCTTTTTCAATACGTTCGACGGCACTTTGAATTCGGTCTTCCGGCATTACAAAGTGTTTTGCGGGATAAATGTAAAACTCGGATTGCCGGCGAATTGTTTCGGAGGTCAGCGGATTGATGATGGAGATTTGTTCGATTTCATCGCCCCAAAATTCAACCCGAACCGCAAACTCCTCATACGAAGGCCAAATCTCAACAGAATCACCGCGCACACGGAATTGCCCGCGTTCAAAAGCCGTATCATTCCGGTCATACTGAATATCAATCAGACGCGTCAACATCTTGTTACGCTGAACCTCTTCGCCGACACGCAATGTAACCATCATCTCTTTATAATCTTTCGGTGAACCAAGACCATAAATACACGATACACTGGCAACAATAATTGTATCACGGCGTGTTACCAGAGAACTTGTTGCCGAAAGCCGGAGACGATCAATTTCTTCATTGATGGAAGCGTCTTTTTCGATATAAATATCCCGTTGCGGAATATAGGCTTCGGGTTGATAATAATCGTAGTAAGAAACAAAATAAGCAACTGCATTATTAGGAAAAAATGTTTTAAATTCGGAATAGAGTTGAGCGGCAAGCGTTTTGTTATGCGACATGACAAGAGTCGGCTTGTTGAAATGGGCAATAACATTTGCCATTGTGAATGTTTTACCGGAACCCGTAACACCTTTAAGTGACTGCATTTTTTGCCCCGATTCAATACCACGAATTAATGCCTCTATTGCTTGCGGTTGATCACCGGACGGATTAAAGGGAGATTGAAGATCAAACATGTTGATTGGTCGTTCCTAAAAAATAGTGGAGAGTAATTCTGTGTCGATTTATAATTACTTGAAAGAGTAAAGTTTTAGGCTTCGGTTTTAGGTTTGTCAATACGTAGAGAGTTAAGAGTGGAGAGTGGAGAGTGTCGCAAGCGGCGTAATACCCAAACATTTGTAATATTTCAGCGGACTATTTTTTTTGTAATTATTATGTTCAACGCAATGAACACTAACCTCATTTTCAACCTAATTTTCCAAACAAAACAACCTCAGTAGCCCATAGGAATCTCACACATTAACCTCATTACCTTATTTATTTTTTAATGAGGTAATGAGGTCGGTTATTTAGATTGCCTTTTGCTACTGAGGTTGTTTTGTTAAAAAAATTAGGTTGAAAATGAGGTTAATTACAATTTTGACAAATTACGTATTCTCAAAAAAATTCCACTGATATATTACTGAGTAGTGAATAGTTTATAGTGAGTAGTGAATAGCTGCGCAAGCGGAATTATTACCAAAACGAGTAAGAAAACAAATAAATAATGGGAATCTCTAAAAATTAATTTTAACCACAGAGAACACAGAGAACATTTGTAATCTATCAGTAGTGATCTCGAAAACTTGGGTTCAATATTCTTTACAAAACCAATTCCTTCGGTACAATAAGCACTTTTCAAATCCCCAACCAACAAGGAGAAAACCATGCGATCTGATACCATAAAAAAAGGCGATGCCCGTGCACCGCATCGAAGTTTATTACGAGCCTGCGGAATTGATGAAAAAGATTTTGGGAAACCGTTTATTGCTATTGTCAGTTCACATGTTGACATTATACCAGGGCATGTTCATCTGAATGATGTTGCTCAATATGTTAAGAAATGTATTATTGAAGCGGGAGGTGTGCCGTTTATTTTCAACACGATTGGTGTTTGTGACGGGATTGCAATGGGACACAACGGTATGAAATACTCATTGGCATCGCGTGAGATTATTGCCGATTCCGTTGAAACCATGCTCCTGGCTCATCAGTTCGACGGAATGATTTGTATTCCGAACTGCGACAAAATCACGCCGGGAATGTTAATGGCTGCAGTTCGATGTAATATTCCGACAATTTTTGCCAGCGGCGGTCCGATGG
Organism: Planctomycetaceae bacterium; assembly: GCA_031283515.1. Lineage (GTDB taxonomy): Bacteria > Planctomycetota > Planctomycetia > Pirellulales > Thermoguttaceae > WRKP01. Next base: position 5,516 of record JAITBS010000531.1, on the reverse strand, counting down.
AAGCCGGTCATTCCAAAGACGGAAAACCACTCGATTTGATTTCCGTCTTTTCCAAAACTGCCGCCCGAATCAATGGTAAAATTTCTGACACAGAACTTGCCGAGATTGAATGCCAAAGTTGTCCGACCTGCGGTTCGTGCAGCGGAATGTTCACGGCAAACAGTATGAATTGCCTTTGCGAAGCAATTGGAATTGCGTTGCCCGGCAACGGAACTATTCTCGCAACCAGTCAGTACCGCAAAATTATGTATAAAAAAGCGGCGAAATTAATTGTTACCGCTTGTCAACCGTCTTCCGCCGATAAAAAAACATCCTTGTTGCCGCGTGATATCATCACTCAACAATCTGTTGATAACGCCATGATTCTTGATTTGGCAATGGGCGGAAGTACAAACACGGTGTTACATCTTCTGGCGGTTGCGAATGAAGCGGGACTTGATTATTCGATGAAGCGGTTCAATGAATTAAGCGAAAAAACACCGACGATTTGTAAAGTGTCGCCGAGTTGTGAGTATCACATTGAAGATGTTCACAATTCCGGCGGAATTTACACGATTCTTGGTGAAATTCGGCGTGGTTGCCCCGATTTACTGAACGAGAAAGTTCCAACAGTTTCCGGCAAAAAACTTGGTAAGGTTATTGACGAATATGATCTCCGTTCACCGAAAGTGTTGGGCGAGGCGCAAAAAATGTACGCCGTAACACCAAGCGGTAATCGAACCAATAAAGGACTGAGTGTTAAACAAACGGTATTGAAAGTGTCTGATTTGAAATTATCGTTTGATCCTCACGATTGCATCCGATCATGCGGTAAGGCGTATTCTCAAACGGGTGGTTTGGCGGTTTTGTACGGAAATCTTGCGCCAAACGGTTCGGTGGTCAAAACGGCTGGGGTGTTACCGAATATGCTGAAACATACGGGACCGGCGGTGATTTTCAATTCGGAACCAGAGGCTTATGAAGGGATTACGTCCGGTAAAGTAAATGCCGGTGATGTTGTGATTGTCCGTTTTGAAGGACCAAAAGGCGGTCCCGGAATGCAGGAAATGCTCGGTCCAACAACCGCAATTAAAGGTGTAAAACTGGATGATTCTGTTGCGTTGATTACCGATGGACGTTTTAGCGGCGGAACTGCCGGAGCATGTATCGGGCATGTCAGCCCTGAAGCAGCAGCAGGCGGTCCTATCGGGCTTCTACAGAATGGCGATATTATCGAAATCGATATTCCGGCTCGAACCTTGAATGTCCGACTCGACGACGAAGAACTCAAATCAAGATCAATTCCATTGCACGAACCAACCATCAAAACAGGGTATCTGGCAAAATACAAAACGCTTGCAACCAGCGCAGATACCGGCGGCATTTTAAAATGGTAAACATTTTAATATGGTAAACATTCCGCTCTTTTAGTGTTTGTCGTAATGAATGGTTTGTAAACAGATTATTTACCCAAGCAATAGTAATTTCGTTTGCAAACTTATTCACGATTTACTAAAATGAATTGATATTGCCGTAAACAGTGATATAATTATCATTCCTCGTTTCGTAATGATTAACAACTAACAAACAGAAAACGAGAATCGAATTATGGAAGACTTACAAAATCCTATTGACTATCCTAAAGGATTGACCTTCGAAAAAGTATGGGCAAGTATCCAAGAACTTGGCAAAAAATACGATGCTATTTTCGAGCGTGAAGCCCAAGAACGCCAAAAAATAGAAGAAGAACGCCAAAAATTAGAAGAAGAACACCGAAAACTGGAAGAAAAACGCCAGCAAGCGGAAGAAGAACGCCTAAAAGCAGAAGAAGAACGCCGAAAAGCGGAAGAAGAACGCCGAAAAGAAGAATATGAACGCCGAAAAGAAGAAGAAGAACGTCGAAAAGAAGAAGATGAACGCCGAAAAGCGGAAGATGAACGCCGAAAATTAGCAGCAGAAGAAGAACGAAAAGAGGCAGCAGAACGTCTTAAAAAACTTGAGGCAGTTGTTGAAAGAACCAGCCGTACCGTCGAAAGAACCAGTCGTTCCATTGATGATACGAATAAAAAAGTCGGTCATTTGGATCTTCGTTTTGGTGAACTGGTTGAACATCTGATTGCTCCGGGGATTTCCGACCGGTTCAGTGAATTGGGGTATTGCTTTGACGAAGTTACACATCCTTTCGGTTTTAAATTCAAGCAAGACGGAATTGTTGTTGCGCAAGCCGATATTTTACTTGAGAATCAGGATACCATTGTGGTTGTCGAAATTAAAGCCAAACCGGATAGTAATGATGTTCAAAATTTCACGACAAAAATGTTTGCCATACGCGGTTATTTTGAGCAAAACCCAACTCAAAATAAAAAAATACTTTTGGGAGCTCTTGCCGGTGCCATTTTTCCCAAACATGTCAAACAATTAGCTATTAAATTTGGTTTTTTCGTTATTACTCAGCGAGGTGATACCGTCAAGATTGAAGTTCCCAAAGATTTTGAACCCCGAAAATTTTAAGTTAGTTATACTCATTGTACTTTAAAATTTGACTTTATAAGAACAGAATTTTTATGTCTTTTATTTAAAAATTCTGTTTATCCTGTCAAAATTTATCCCGTCAAAAAATGAAAACCGAATTGTCAAGTGTAATGAGTATCATTAATGTTATGCGGAGCTTATAATCACAACGATTATTTCTTTTTTACGGACTGTTGCAAAAATTAATTTATTTATTGAACGCATAGTTCTTGTTCGGCGATTTCGGCAATATCATCAACAGCTTTGAGAAAACGCGGAATATCGGAATCGGACGGTGTGATGATTTTAAAATGATCAAACGAACAAATTTGTTGCAGATTATCCATGTAATACAATGTTTTCACCAGTTCCGGTTCAAGCGGTAAGAACATTTGCGCGGTACTGATAAAATCGGACATTGTGTGATTTAACGGTAAAATTCCGCGTTTGAGAAAAATAGCCATAAAATATTTTTCTATCGCCATTGCCGCAATATTTTGTACAATTGACGGCGTAAAAATATTCGGGCGTTTCTGCGAACCGCGAACTGTTTTATGAAAACCGCGTCCATCCAAAAGGAATGTCTGCCAATATTGGTTGTCCATTGTTGATTCAAAAATAAATTTACAAATATCAGAGAAAATCTGTGTACTTTGCGGACTTTATATTTTATTCTGTTGTTATTTTTTCATTTTTTGGTTTGAGGTGATATTTTGTGATTCGGAGTCCCATAATTCTTTCGGTAATTCCGAGATTTTTTGCGGCTTTTGCCATATTTCCTTTGGAACGTTTTAGTTCTTCGGTAATCATTTCTTTTTCGATTGATTCCAACACTTCCGGTAATGTTCCAATACGTCGCGGTATAATCCCTGGTATATGTTGCATTTCTTCCGGCAGATGATAACTGTGAATCACATTATCATTGGAAAGAATTACGGCACGTTCAATAGTATTTTCTAATTCTCTGATGTTACCGGGCCATGTATAACTGTTCAGGATATTTGTTGTTGAAACGGAAAAGGAGGGAGTGGGTTTGCCGTATTCTTCGCTGAACCGTTTTGCGAAATGGTCAGCCAGTAACATGATGTCGATTTTTCGTTCACGCAACGGCGGAATCACAATCGGAAACACGCTTAACCGATAATAAAGGTCTTGGCGAAAAGTTCCTTCATCGACAAGTTTTTTGAGATCACAATTGGTTGCGGCAATCACACGCACATCAACATGAATTGTTTCCGAACCGCCAATTCGTTCAAAAGCTCGTTCTTGTAATATCCGCAAGAATTTAGCCTGAAGCATAAGTGGAAGTTCGCCGATTTCGTCTAGAAAAATTGTTCCGCCGTTTGCTTGTTCAAAATATCCTTTCTGCTGTTGAATGGCTCCGGTGAATGACCCTTTTTCATGACCAAACAGAACACTTTCAATTAACGTCTCAGGAATTGCCGCGCAATTAACTTTGATGAACGGCATTTTCGCACGGGAAGAAGCGTAATGAATATCGTTAGCAAAACGTTCTTTTCCGACGCCGGTTTCACCGAGTAGTAAAACGGTTGCTTTTGTGTTACAAACGGTAATCATTTGCCGATGAATACGGCGCATTCCTTCGCTTTTACCGATGGAGGTGAATTTCTTGCATTGTTCTTGTAATTCGGCATGAAGTCGGCTGTTTTCTGCTTTTAATTCGTTGACTTCTTCAATGGAAATCTGGTAAATTCGTACAAATTGAGCAATTGATGCTGCGACAATAGTCAATAGGCGGACTTTATCGTCCAGTAAATCGGGAGAATAAGGCAGATCAATACTAATTGTTCCGATAACCTCCACATCAATCCGAATTGGTACACAAATAAATGAAGTGTTGTAAGCTTCTTTCATATTTCTGGCGCCGGTTCGATTGAGGAAGAGTGGTTCTTCGGAGATTCTTGGAATGGCGATAGGATTACCGGTATTGACAACTTTTCCTGTTACGCCTTCACCGGGGAGATAACAGCCTTTTTTCAATTGCTCCCGATCAAGTCCGTAACCTTCGGCAATATCAATAGCACCAGTTACGCGGTTTAGAATGGCAATTGCGCCGCGAACAATTCCGATACACGATGCCATTTTTTCCAACAGTGATTTGAAAACACTCTCAACATTTTGCATTTCGGACAAAATGACACTGACTTCGTAGAGCAGACGCAAATCATCGCGTTGGCGTGCGCAGTGAGCGGAATTACTTACCGTACACTCGGAAAAACAGTCTGATACTTTATCGTTGCTCATTTTGTTTAACGACGAACGAAAAATCTGAGAATTATTTGAGATTTGTTGATTATTCAAGTGAGTTACTATGTTCTGCTATCGAATTGATACTAACGACGATTATTCCGACACTATACCAGAAGCATTTTTCATGCCAAAGAGTTGTTCTTTTCAAAACATGACGTAAAGTCATTAAATTTCAACGGTTATCGAATTTAACATTCTCATTGGAAACAATAAAAAACAACAAATTTGTCCCAAACGATATTTTGAAAGAACCGAATTGACAATTGGGAATCCTCAAAAATACCGTTTCAACCACAGAGAATACAGTGAGATTCTTTTTTGAGAATACAAAACATACAAAATGTATCTATTCAGTCGTCTTTTTAATTTTTCTTCTTCACCTCGAAAGGGATGTAATTTTCATAAGGCTTATGGTCTAAAAGAATGTTCCATTGCATTGTATTTACTGTGGTATGGCGGATAGTAAACCAATTCCACCTCCAGACGTGTTGCATCGACGAACTCAACAATACGCTTGATAAATTGTGTACGATGACTTTCCAATTCCGGTACGTTGTCCAAGTCAATTTGCAATCGTTTAATGTATGAATAATGTTCTTTGCGTGATTGCCGCCACAGAGCAAACGCATCAACTATGAAATCACTCGTCTCTTTCGATGTGCCATAAATGATGTTGAGCTGTTTTTGTTCCACCTCAAGAATGCCAAAGGGAATTAAAAAACCTTCCGGTTTCATATCGTGATCAAATGCTTTAA
>JAITBS010000519.1 GCA_031283515.1 Planctomycetaceae bacterium | reverse complement strand
TCCCCTATTGACTACCGTAAACTCGCTGCTTATACTACTCAATACAAGTTAGCGAGTATGTTGTCATTTAATGATATTCAAAAACTTGCTGTTGCTCCTCCCCAGCCTCCGGTACAGACGCCTCCTCCAACGCAGACACCTGTACCGACACAAGCACTAGTACAGGCACGGACACCAATACCAGCACGGGCACCAATACCGACACAAGCACCTGTACCAAACCAAAGTTTTGGTTCTAGGTTTTATGGTGCACTTCGTGATACGACGAAAGCAGGAATTAACGGTATTAAGACAGTTGGATCGAGGCTTGGATTTAGAGCAGGTGCTCCCGCAGCAGCGCGTACTGCTGCAATGGCGGGAACAGCAGGTGTAGCAGCAACAACAGCAAATGCTGGACGTACTAGTGCAGGTTTAGGCGGCTTAGGAATGTTAGTTTCTCTAGCAGGCCCCGGACTTGCTGATGCAGTAGGGGGTTATTACACAACTCCCGGTAGAATACTTCATGCAGGATCACAAGTAGTCGGATATGGGCTTATGGGTGCCGGTGCAGGATTATCTACAGGAAATCCTTACGTTGTCGCCGGCGGCGGTATTGCTGGTACAGCAGCTGGTATTACGACTGCGTGGGCTAATGATGCACGGGAACGAGGAAATTACATAAATTTAAGAAATGATGCAACAGAAAATTACAAGCAGCAGATGCTTGAACGAGCAAGACAGATTGCACCTCGAATAGCTGAGACAGAATTTGATGCAATAGTAAAAGACCCGCGATGGCAGCAAGCACTACTGGGTGGACAAATAAAAGATTTAGCGGAACAACGAGCTAGGCAGCAGCCGGTTAAGCCATTTGAATTTAATCCAGCTGCCGCAGCTGGTCAGCTGCGGCAGCAAAAAGAAAATTTACGTTAATAAAATGCAAAACATAAATAAGTATGTTATTTCGGCAAGCAGTTTTATTGTATGTACTATAGTCATATTAGTTGCAGTTATTACAATTACGTATAAGCAAATAAGTGCTGATCATCTACAAAAGACTTATGAAAAAAAATTAAAATATCGATGTCAACAACTTATGTTTATTCGTGCAATCCGATTTGCTCCACGCATAGCTGAGACAGAATTTGATGCAATAGTAAAAGACCCGCGATGGCAGCAAGCATTGATAGGCGGACAAATAAAGGATATTATTAAACAATATCCTGTAAAAGAAATTATGTCAAGTTTTGAATTTAATCCAGCTGCCGCAGCTGCACAATTGCGCCAACAAAGAGAGAGTGTCTATTAGTTAATTTCTATTTATGTTATTGAATAACCATCAATACTGTATATCTAATTTCTATATTATTTTATAAGTGACCAGTCATATCCCAACATCTTAGCGCGTGCTTCTATCATACCGCAGTAAACTCTAAACTGACTTGCTAATTCACCGCTGTTTATTGTTCCTTCTTTTATAAATTTATGAAACTTATCTTCTGGAATTAAGAGTTCGAGAACAAATCTAAGTTTTGGTTTTGATAAGTCCCAATTGTAAAGATAACGGTTTAATGAAATCTCAAATGCCGTTGAGCAAAGTCCCGAAAGACAATCAAGTAAATCACTTCACTTGATTGTTATGTGCCAATGAGGTAAAGAGGTTGTTGTGTATAATATCTTTTTGTAATTATTCAGCGGCATTTTTGTTTTTTAATAAGAATCGGAAATTGCCGGAACAATTTCGGTTGACATTGATTTTGTAACAGCTTTGTGACAGCAATTAGTGTTCCATTCCGTTTTGGTGTGACATTTCGGAGAACTGTCGCCTAACTCTTGCAATCCTATATTTTGTTTATCTCTGTGTGAACGGAACAACCTTACATGGTGATACCGAAAGCATAAAAAAAGACCCGAATTGTAACAATTCGGGTCTCAGCGTTTCAAAAATTAAATACCGAAGTAGTTTTATTGTGCTGGTTTCTCTTCGGCTTTGGGTGCATCCGCTGCTGGTTGTTCGGCTACAGGCTTTTCCGCTTCGGCAGCAGGTTCAGCTGTCGTTGTTTCTGTTGCCGATGGAGTGGACGGCGGAGTGGACGGAGTTGAAGGCTTCGGTGTGCAACCGAGCGCAAACAATCCGAGACAAACTGTCGTTAGACTCAAGGTAAGAAATTTTTTCATGGTTAGAGTTTCCTTAAATTCTTGGTTTTGAGAAATGAAACAAAACTAGTAACGGACATCTTTTCAAACAAATAAATATCCGTATCCAATTACAATCACTATATCATAGACAACAATCAAAAATTTCTCAATAGGTTACGAGAAAAAAAATAAAATTTTTTTATTTTTTTGATGTTCTAGGCGAAACGACCAATTTTAATGTCGTAAACGGTAATCTTTGTTTGTTCTATTTTGCTTCGTTAAGCGGTAAAATCCGGTAAACTTTGTAAAGTTCGTTGGCGTAAACGACTTGAAACATTTTATGGTGTGATAGTTCGGGGTAAACAGAGCAAAGAATATATTCAAAACCATATTGAAGCCGTAACTGTTCTATTTCTTCGTCCGTTTTCCACCAAAGTAAAATCGTCAATGATCGGTCAGCACAAAGTTGTTCCTTTTCATTGCGGTAATAAAAAAGATCGTGCATCATCTGTTGCCATTGGACAATGCCTTCGGCGTCTTGAGGAACATTTTTCCATGTTCCAATATCACTTCGCCGTGCGTGCCATTTGAATGTCGTTCCTTCGCGGGGAACCCAGAATTTCGCAGTTTGCGGTGTATTGTTCGGATCGGCAATCCATCGGCAAGCATCAATCCAATAATAAGCCGCATAAGAACGCCCCGGTTCAATGCGTGAATAACTTTTATATGTTCGGGTATCGCCTAATGTTTTGAGAGAATCGAACGGAGCATAAAACAAAATAACCGTGTAAAGTCCGAGTAAACCCCAAATCTCAAACCTCTCAAAATGTGTCTGGTTAGGCAAAAATCTTTTCGCAAACACAAGCAACCACCAACAAACCAACAGAGTTAACGCCCAAGGAATCCCAGATTCAACAACAGTATCAGAAAAATAAATTCGGTGATTGAAAATAATTGTATCGAAAAAAAGATAAACACAAAATGGGACTCCAAACAAAATCAGCCAACCGGAAATCGGTAAAAAATAAAATTCTTTATTTTGGAGTTTTTGAGCAGTTTGAACTTTTTGAGCAGTTTGAACTCTTTGAACTTTCTGAACTCTTTGAACTTTTTGAACCATTGTCAGAAAATGCCGGAGAACCCCAACCGCAACTCCAGCCGGAATAAAAATATCGGAAAGCCGAAACCAATAAAATCGAAGGATTTCCGCTGCGAGAATCCGGTTGTTCCGAAGTCCGTAAGCGGTTAAAATTCCGATTAGGAACAGAAGGAGAGTTCCCCAGATGAAAAATTCGAAACGCTGTTGCCGTTGGTTTTGATGCTGACCGAAACGGCAAATCGTAATCCAAACTGTTGCCAGTAACACAAAACGAACCAGATAGGTCCAAGGGAATTGATACGGAACCAAGTGATGATACAGTCGTTCGAAAACGTAAATTTGATGAGCCTCCCGAACAATTTCCGGTGAAGTTCCGTAATCGAGCAGCAACGCCGGAATCAATCCGAACAAAGACAACAATCCGCCAATAAAAAATCCCCAGAGAATTACGAAACGGTGTGGAAAATTTGTATTGCGGTAATCTGTATTGCGGTAATCTGTGAACCAGACAAAACCTGTAACCAAAACCGACCAGCCGCCAACCAGAACATGAAACGCCGAAGCAATCCCAAGAAAAATCCAAGTTCGATGCCAACGTCCGCGAAGCATTGATTCGAGACCGAAAAAGACAAACGGAAAAGCGAATGATTTTCCCTCAACTCCACCGAGAATCCATTCTCCGGCAGCGTGAAACGAATCAACATAATAAGCGAATGCCAAAGCGGTTGGAATTGCCATCCAACGAACCGGAACCAACGTAAAACTAAGCCGTTGCCAACTCCACGCCAGTAATCCCCAAGTCAAAAAACGTCCCGCCCATGCCATTGCGTCCGGCGAAAGAAAAAAGGATAACCAACCGAAAACAACATAAAATGTCCAATGAGAATCTCTGCTCTCCAAAAAAGAATCATTCGGAACCCAATCAGGATTCCAAAAATGAATTGCCTTACCGATGTAATACGGTTCATTCGAATCAGGAACCGTCCACGCACCAAAAATGTAAAAAATCGCAAAAACACCGACAATCTCAAGAAATGTTTTCCAACGATTTCTTTTTTGGGGGGGCATATTCAAACCCGTCATTAAAGTTTTTTTTCAGAGTTCATTAGTGTAACAAATCCAATTTCTCAACACTTAATGTTAATGAAATTCTCTGTTTATTGCAAGAGATATTCGGCAAAAAAACAGGTCTGATAATTCGCAAAACAAAATAATGAGTAATCTATCAGTGGCATTATTATTGGGGGTTCTTCACCCTGAAAGGGCAATGGGAATAGTTGAGAGTTGATAGTGTCGCAATGCGGAGTAATACCGTTTTGGAAGTAATTCCGCTTGCGAACCTTATTTTCACCTAATTTTCCTAACAAAACAACCTCAGTAGCAAAAGTAATCATAAAACAACAACCTCATTACCTCATTGTTCCTTTTAATGAGGTAATGAGGTTGATATATGTGGTTGACCATTGGCTACTGAGGTTGTTTTGTTAAGAAAAATTAGGTGAAAATGAGGTCGGTGTTAGTGAATAGTGTCGCAAGCGGATTATTGCCAACTGTAAACCAATTCAAAAAAATTCCACTGATAGATTACTAAAAATCTACAAAAAATTATAAAATTTTTGAACAACTTTTTTTGTCTATCGTACATATTGTTAATGTAAAAAGGTCGGAAGGTCTGACCGTTTGTAAAAAAATCAGAACTCTAATTATTTTCAAAACAGAAGAATGAAAATGACTGGAAAATCAATTGTAAAGTTGTTTCTTGGAATGGTCATCTTAACATTATCGGCGTGGTTTCTTTATGCCAATGGCGAAAATAAGGTGACTCAAAATTCACCCGATTCGGATAAAAATGTAACCACGCTTGCTCCGTCTTCATTTTGGATTGGAGTTCAGGTTGCACCGGTTCCCGACATTTTGCTCTCTCATTTCGGTGTGAACAAAGAAAAAGAATATGGCGGCAGAGTTGTTATCGAACAGGTTGTTGCAGAAAGTCCGGCAGCTCAAGCCGGTTTGAAACGAGGTGATGTGATTCTTCAATTTACCGGAAAAGAAATCAATTCGCTCCATGATTTGGTTGGTCAGGTTGCCGAAGCGAAAGGAACAGAACAATCAATTCAAATTATTCGGGATGGAGTAAAAACCGACCTGAAAATCACTCCGGCACCGCGTCCTGTTGAACAGATCATGATGTCGGGAAACCCGATGTTTCCGGGACGGTCAGTCATTTCGCAACCGTTGTTACCGCCGCCCGGAATGAAACTTGGTCCTGAAATCTGGATCGGACCACGTGATCCGCAAAAAATAATGCGCGAAATGGAAGAATATCTACGCCAAATGCAAGGCGGTGTCGATAGTGATCAACTCCTGATTCTTCCCGATCAAGATAATCAATCAACAAAAACTTCTTCTTCGGGAAGACATCTTTCCGTTTCCTCAATCACCGATAAAGACGGTAAAACCAAAATTCGCGTCAAACAAGTTCTTAAATCCGGTGATGACAACGACGAACAAAATTGGGAAGTCGAAAATATTGACGATCTTCCCGAAGAAATCCGTAACGAAGTTAAAACCTTGTTAGGAGGTTCTATTTCCGGTTAACATGATTCGGCAACAGTTAACCGGCTCCGTGCATCATTCGTTTAAGTTTCGGAGCGAGAATAAGGGCAACAAATCCGATAATCATGGGAATAATCGCCATGAGCAGGAAAAAGTCAGCAAGCCCTGATTTCGCTCCGAGAAAGAATGTGATTCCATCACCCGAACCAAAATAACTCGCTAAATAACCGGCAAGAATATAAGCAATACTGCTTGCCATAAACCAAACTCCCATAAAAAAGGATGCCAACCGTGCCGGAGCCAGTTTTGTAATCATCGAAAGCCCCACAGGAGAAAGACAAAGTTCTCCCCATGTCGCTAAAAGATAACACAAAACAAGCCAATAAGCCGCCGCTTTGCCGTTTATTTTTGCTTCAATGGCTCCCGGAATCATCACCAGAAAACTAGCCGAAACAAGCAACAAACCAAGCGCAAATTTTGTCGGAGTACTCGGTTCTATCCCATATCGGGCAAGAGTTATCCAGATTAAAGTGAATATTGGTGCAAAAATCACAATACTAAAAGCGTTGACTGATTGATACCAGGTTGCGGGAAATGTGAAGACTTCGGTTTTCGGAGTAGATTTTTCACCTAAAGAAACCTCAATCTCTTTCAACTTCTTAAGCAAATCGGGAATATCACCTTCCTTAGTATTTTGAAGATTTTCTTGTAATCGGGCAGATTCTTTGACCAGTTCAGGATAACTTTCGATTACATCTTGCTCTCCTGTCGTATTACGGAACGAAAATAGACGTTGAATCCGTGCGCTTAATGATTCTTTGACGATTGGTTCATCCGCGATTTGTTGAGCAAGTTTTTGTGCCTGATCTTCCAAATCCTTGAGCCGCGCAATCACCGCATGATATTCGACAACCGTTTCGTTATTCAAATAAAGATTTCGTACCACAAATTCAGGTGAATAATTCATTGCGTATTGTGAAACATGACGATTGGTATTATTTTTGGCAAAGATATTGAGTGAGGAACCGGCTTGTTCAAATGAAACCCAAAAGGCAGTGACGAAAATAGAAAGTACCAAAATAACAAAAATACGATCCCAATCTTTTTTTACCAATGGTCTTGTTTGTTCGTACACTGTTTTTTCATGTGCTTCCTGTTCTTCGGGAGTGAAAATATCATTACGTTTTGTCGGGGCAACTCCAATTCCTTTCAAATGCCGTTGTCCGAACATGGTGAACGAAATCAGACCGCAAATCATACCAATTCCCGCAATAATGAAACCGAGATGATAACCGTATTTTTCTGCGATTGTTCCGGCAATGAGCGGCGAAAAGAATGCTCCGATGTTGATACCCATATAAAAGATTGAAAATGCAGCGTCACGCCGTTTGTCGCCCGGAACGTAAAGTTGACCGACCATAACGGAGATACACGGTTTGAAAAAGCCGTTGCCGAGTATCATCAATCCGAGTCCGATATAAAAAATCAACAAAGCGGTTGGATCAACCGTCATCGTAATTTTAACACCGCCGCCGACACGAATTAATTCTGTAGCGGCGAGGAAAAACTCACCGAATGCCATCAAGATCGCTCCAATCACCACACAACATCGTTGTCCGAGAAAACGGTCGGCAATCCAACCTCCTAATAAGGGTGAAAAATAAACCAAACCGGTGTACCAACCATACAATTTGTAAGCATCTGCCTCACTCCAACCAAATCCGGGAGTTTGTTCACTGGTGGAAACATCCACCAAATAAAGAACAAGAATCGCCCGCATCGCATAAAAAGCAAATCGTTCCCACATTTCTGTTGTAAAAAGAACCCAAAGACCTGCCGGATGACGTTTCGAAAATTTCTGAATATCTGGTGTATTGTTGGTCATAATATGTAAAATCAATAGAATATTGTAATTTGTCCTAAATGGTGTATTATCCCTATACGGCTAGGAAATTGTAAACATTTTTCGCTATTGTAACCATTCCGCCAATAAACACAAGTAGAGTAATCGTCTATTTTATTTTTACATTAAATCGGTTTGGGGCAAAATTCTGTTGTAATATTACCAAAAGTTCACAGGGGTTTCTTGAAAAAACATGACTTCAAAGTAAAATACCCACAGTGTTAATAAATATAATTCCATGCTTAATTTTTTGAGTTGGTTGTATTTTTTTTCTGTAACTATTATGAACATGTTTGGTGAGCAACGTAAAATTTGGTATGGAAGCGGAATTATTGAGAATAATCTCAAACTGACGGAACAAACATTTCGTTTGACACTTACTGTTCCGGGAACCTTGCCAACCGTCAATGCCGGACAATTTGTAATGCTGCGGTTACCGAATCGTACCAATCCTTTGTTGGGCAGACCGTTTGCGGTTTATCGTGTTTCGGGAAATGTGTTGGAAGTGATTTACGTTGTTGTCGGCAAAATGACGGAACATCTTGCCAAGATGCGAACAGGCGACACGCTTGATCTTTGGACGCCGCTTGGCAATGGGTTTTCAACAGTTAATACTGCAACCCATATTATTATGGTTGCCGGAGGAATTGGGCAAACTCCTTTTCTTATGCTTGCCGAAAAATATGTTCAAACGGATTCGCATTGTACCTTACTTTATGGAACACAAAATATTGAACGTGTCATTGGCATGGATGATTTCAAAAAATTGGGTGTTGATATTCATCTTGCAACAGACGACGGTTCTTGTAACAAGGATTTTGTCAGTCATCATGGTTTTGTAACGGATTTGATTTCCAAAGTATATCAGCTCGGAGAACCGACTCAGATTTTTTGTTGCGGTCCGCGACCAATGCTTCATGCGGCGTTTCAAATTGCCCAACAATTCAATCTGCCTTGCGAAGTTTCACTCGAAACCTCAATGAGTTGCGGTTTGGGAATTTGTTTCGGATGCGTTGTTAAATGCCGTTGCGAAAAAGAGAACAAACTTGATAATGATAACGATAATAATCATGATCATGAAACATGGGATTATCGGCGAACTTGTATTGAGGGTCCGGTTTTCGATGCGTACAAACTTTGCTGGTAATTGGGTTGGTAACTGTTTCTTTTTATTAACGGAAAGAGTCCGCAGATTACGCAGATTTTCGCAGAATGTTTAAAGGGAATTTCGTAATATATCAGTGGAATTTTTGTAGATAACAACAATCGGTAGCCCTGAAAGGGCGTTAAGATTATAGCCCACCCCAACGGGGTGGGTTACAAATCCTCCCTAATGAACAAGCCCTGAAAGGGCGATAAGAAATTTTAAACAGAACGGAACGCCATTTTGATCCTTTCCCGTTGCCCTTTCAGGGCGTTGGGTTGGAGAGGAATTTTACCCACCCCGTTGGGGCGGGTTATAATCCTGACGCCCCTATCGGGGCTAATGTGAAAAACAAAAATTCCACTGAATATATTACAAAAAATCCTCTCTTTGTGAACTCTGTGTACTCTGTGGTTCATAAAAAATTGAGTTATTAGAAATTCCCTTTAAACGTTCTGCGACAATCTGCGTAATCTGCGGACGATATTGAACAATATTAGAACCGTTAATACAATAAACAGTAACGTAACCGATTTTCCGTGTTTTTACAAGTTGTTGATTTCTACGTGAGCGGTTACGAATAATCACGTTTTAACGTTTTCGCCAAATCGTTTCGTCCTTGATTCCGAGTTCTTTCTGAACAGCGGCAATATCATTTCTGAAACGCTTTGCGTCTTCGGGATAACCGGCAGTCGGTTTCAAATCGGGAATCTTTTCCCGCCAGAACTCGTTAAACCGAATCATTGCCAGTTCACGGAGATATTTTGAATTCATTGACGCCAAAGCCACAGGAACTTGCGATTCGCCTTTGGCAAGAAAACGAAATTCCAACGGTTGTTTTTCGTACGTCAATCGATAAATACTGCTTGACCGGCTTTCCTCAATCACTTGAACCCATGAATCGGGAAAATATTTCATGAGTAAATCAATGTAACGATTTCGTCCGCCATGTTTGTCACAAAAAATCAACACCGGTAATGTTGTATGACGGGCGTTGAGAATTTCGGCGATCAGAGTTAATGTTGCATCGGAAAGCAACGAACCTTTGGAATCAAAACGGTCAAGTTCACGGTTAAACTCTTCCGGTTCAATAATTCTGCTGCAAATATCACAAAGCCGGATGTTATTTTCGGACAAAATTTTTGCGAACACCGCGGTTTGTTCCGTCAATACCGTTTCCTCCGCATTCAGAAGCGGCAACGATTGACCTAAATAACGCAACGGAATCATAATTCCGTATTCCAATGTCGTCAATGAACCGCCGCCATGATATAATTTTTTGGAATCACCGATTTGAATTTTATGAGTCTTGAGTTGTTCGAGAAGCGGTAACAAATTATCGGTTGGCGATTCCCAAACGGTTGCCGAAATCACCAACGGTCCAAGATTCGGACCGTAACCGGCTTCATCTGTTCCGATAATAAGTTGATTTTCGTTATTTTTATTCACCATGAACGGTTTATTTTTAGTCCGCAGATTACGCAGATGTTCGCAAATTTTTTTTAAAGTTTATTGAAGTTGAATAAAATTCCCGTGACTTTAATCTGTTTTTTTGTTTGTTTATTCTCAAAAAACAATCGCTAAAAATCCGCGACAATCTGCGTAATCTGCGGACTGAAAATCTACAAAATCTACGGACTATCATAGTTGTTGTGAAAAATGACTAAAAGCGCAATTAACTTTTCAATTTTTCGTACTGTATTAAGTTCCTTATTGGCAAGTTGTAAGGCTTTCTGAAAAGATTTTTTCGCTTCTTCGTATTCATCAATACCGTACCAAATCTCTGTTATTGCAACGTAAATATAACACAAATTATTGTTGCCTGCCGTTTCATCGGCAGAGGAATTCAGTCTTACGACCGGTTGCGGCGGCGGTGTTGTTTCTGAAACAGCCGGTTTCGGCTGAGCGGATTCATCCGGCAATAAATCCTTGAATACACTCACGTCCTTAATTCCGTCCAAAAATTGCAGAAGACGGTTAAGATTTTTTTTAGCACCGGATTTATCGTGCAATCGGCGTTGAATGTCCGCTATTCCTAACCGGCTTTGTACGATTTTACATGGGTCGTTCAATTTGTCTGTTAGTTCCAGTGTTTTTCCAAGTGTTTTCAATATCCCGCGAGGATCAAAAATTTCCTGAGATTCCAAGTTAATCTGTAACTGAAGTACTTGAAACAAACCTGCCAACTGTTCTTCCGGAGTATTTTTGTTTTTTAGTACATTTTCGGCTTCCTGCTGAAGTGATTCGATTTTCTTTTTTTCCTCTCCCGAATAAGTTGCCGAAACTAAGTTTAGTAATTCTTCCGTTAATTCGCCTTGTTGCTGAACCGCAGTCATAAACAGATATTGTACCGCCGATTGTCTTAAAGCAATATCGAATGTTTCAATAAATTTAGCGGCTTCTGCAATTTTTTGATTATCGATCAATAATTTCAAATGATATTGTTGAAATATGAGTTGATTTTCCGGAACATTTTCTAAATGCTTGACAAGTTCACCCACAATATCGTTGCGTTTATTTTCCGACAAAATGTTTATTGTGTTTTGTAATAATTGGTTACGAAATTCTGGGGAACCGGTCAGTTTGGCGAGTTCGAGAATTTGTTCAACAGTAATTGTTTTCACGGTATCCTGAATAATTTTAATAACTGTGTTGTCCTTTATTTCGTTCTGTTTCATTATTTTAACAAGATTGGTTGCATCGGTAAATTTACCTTCGTGAGCAAGCGAAATTGCGGCTTGTCCCAATAACAACATCTTGCCGTCCTCATCGTTAATTGTTTCAACTAATGCCAATGCTTCGGCTTGGCGGTTGACTTGAATCAAACTCCGAATCATGAACGCAACAAGATTTTGTTCTTCAATCTCTTCAATTTCCCGTGCTTTTTTGCGTGCTTTTTCAAAGAGGATTGTTGACTCTTCGTCTTTTCCCTGCTTTGCCAATTCCTGTGCAAGAATAACGGAAGCGAGCGATTCCAAACCGGCATCTTTTGCTTCAACCGCTCCGGCAAGCGATTTTCGCAACAAATCAATAACATCAAATTGTTTTGTTGTTTCGTTTTTGTCGGTGTTGTTTTTTTCGAGGTCTTCGATAATTTTTTCCGCAACATTTAATTGTTTTTCCGCACGGACTGAAGGTTTGACAATCAGATCGAGTGTTTTAACACTTTGCTCATAATTACCAAGATAAGCTTGAGCAATTGCAACCGCTTCAAGAATCTGAGTTTGCCTTGATTCTTTTTCAACTAACGGCACCAACGCCAATATTTGCCGAATCGTATTCTGTGCCGGTTGCTTGTCGGCGATAACGAGTTCAACATCAAGTAATTGAAACAGAGCAACGATTTTTTCATTGACTGTTTCATTATTCGGCAAGGATTCCACTAATTGATGTAATTCCGCAATCAGAGCAAGCATTACCGGTGTTTCTTGAAACGGTTTTTCTTGCGTCTGGGCAAAAACCGAACCGAATAACAACAACACCGCAACAAAAGACGAAAAACAAAAACGCAACATAATTATCCTCTTAACAAGTATTATCAAAAAGTGTGAAAAACACGAAAAACACAAAGGAACAGGTATTGTTCCGTAGAAGGTAAATTGATACAATACGCACTTGGAAACAAACATTATAACTAAATTCCGCAAACGGTACAAGACCATTTTGTTTTTGACAAAACACAGGGTTGACGGGATATTTAGTCCGCAGATTACGCAGATTGCCGCAGATATTTGTAGATATTTAGTCCGCAGATTGCCACAGATTTGTAGATTATTTTTTTGAGAATTACGAAACAGAAAAAATAACAAAACAGACTAAAAGTACATGAAGAATTTATTCCATTTCAATAAACGTTGTAAAAAATTCCGCGACAATCTGCGTAATCTGCGGACAAAACAGTGATCCGGTTTATTGTTCATTAATATAGAATAATTATGACCTTATTTGAAACAGAAGAAAAAGAAAACCGCCGGAAGGCAGAACCGCTTGCGGTACGAATGCGTCCTCAGACGTTGGAGGAATTTGTTGGTCAGGATCATTTTCTTGGTGAAGGCAAGTTACTTCGGCGGCTTCTTCAGGCAGACCGTCTTGGTTCGGTGATTTTTCACGGACCGCCGGGAACCGGAAAAACAACACTGGCGTACATTCTTGCCCGCTCAAGCCGTAGTACATTCCGCCAACTCAGTGCGGTGTCCGACGGCGTGAAACAACTTCGTGAAATTCTTACCGAAGCCGAAGACCGACTCTCAACACGGCAACAGAAAACATTATTGTTTATTGATGAGATTCACCGTTTCAATAAAGCACAGCAAGATGTTTTGTTACCGGAAGTCGAAAACGGTGTGGTGATTCTTGTCGGAGCGACAACGGAGAATCCTTTTTTTACAATCAACAACGCCCTTATCAGTCGGAGTCGGATTTTCCAATTTGAACCGTTGACAACCGAACAAATTAAGATTTTGCTTGTTCGCTCGGCAACCGACAACGAACGCGGTTTAGGAAAATATCCGATTCATTTACATGACGACGCTCTTGATTTTCTTGCGGAAATTTGTGATGGTGATGCTCGGCGTGCTATTTCTGCACTGGAAATAGGAGTTCTATCCAGTGAAGAGCGGCCTATTGAATTTACACGGGAGTTAGCCTCAGAATCTGTACAAAAAAAAGCGGTTACGTATGATCGTGACGGCGATTCTCATTACGATACAATTAGTGCGTTGATCAAAAGTATTCGCGGCAGTGATCCGGATGCGGCAATTTATTGGCTTGCCAAAATGCTGGTTGGCGGCGAAGATGTACGATTTTTAGCGCGGCGGCTTGTCATTTTATCAAGCGAAGATGTCGGCAATGCTGATCCTGCGGCATTACCTTTGGCGGTTGCAACAGCTCAGGCTTGTGAAATTATCGGACTTCCGGAATGTCAATTGAATTTGTCACAAACGGTTATTTATTTAGCATGTGCTCCGAAATCAAATTCTGCAACAGAAGCAATTTATGAAGCCAAACGTGATATTCAGGAAGGTCGATTGATTCCTGTTCCTCGCCATCTCCGTGATACTCATTACAAAGGTTCCGAAACACTGGGACATGTTGGTTATCAATACGCACATGATTTTGAGAACGGAATTGTTGCTCAGGATTATCTTGGTATTGATAAAGAGTACTATCATCCGACTTCACGTGGTTTTGAGATAGAGCTTGCCAAACGCCTTGAAGTCATCAAAACAATCCTGCACCAACAAGAACAACAATAACCGTTCACAATAAAAACTCAAAAGGAGGCAACCAACCCCAACCTCATTGTTTAATGCGTTAATGCGTTAATGAGGTTATTGTTTCGGTGAGCTCTTTTGCTGCTGAGGTTGTTTTGTTCAGGAAAATTAGGTGAAAATGAGGTTGTTTGTAGTGGAGAGTTCGCAAACGGAATTATTGCCGAAACAGTATTATTCCGCCTGCAACATCCTACGTCCTGAAAGGACAACACAAGCCAGCCCTACCTAACGGGTAGGGTTAAAATTTTTTTCCATTTCTTTTCTGTATATCGTCGGTGTTTTTTCGAGACATTCATTTATTGCTTGTGAAAATTTTTCGAAGTCATTGTAATAGCGATTATACAAACACTTACTTTTAAAAAATTTCCAATACCTTTCAATCAAATTTAAGTTCGGACTATAATTTGGTAAAATAAGAGTTCTATTTTTAATTGAAGAATAGACTGTCATTGATTCAAAGCGTACTCATCAACCTTCTCAAACCACCGCTTCTGCCTCAAAACAATACAACACGAAAAAAAATCTCGTAACACGGACAAAAATAAAAATAAAAAATGTGTAGATATTTTTGCGTGTACTAATGCGGGGTTGATATGTTTAGAAATTGACGTAGAATTGACGTAGAATTGACGACTGATTGTAGGTGATGACCGCATACGTTGCGGACAAGTAAGCTGAGACGGGTACGCGGTGTTTTTTATTCCCGCACCACGCATCACGCATATTGAGCACGCTTCGGCAACCGAGAGAAAAGGCACTGCGGAATGCGTTGCATTTAATCCCAACGAATCCGCCAACGCTTTTCGTCAATGGAGAAATAGTCCGCCGCATTGAAACGTGATGATGGGGCGGAATATTCGAAAGATCGGCGTAGGACGTTCAGGCGGATACTGAACGTTGCAGGTAAAAAAATAAAATCAAACTAAAGGAGAGAAGAAATGACAAATTCTAAGTCGAACGACAAAAAATTTGGGCGTGCCACACCCGAGATGTACAGTAAAGTCCTGTCGCACTTAATCGGCGTGACAAAAAGTTTCTATGATACGCACTGGATTGTTTCTAATTTAGAAATTGACCCTGAAACAAAGGGGGCGTTATTTGAAGCCTTAAGTGGGACGCGAATGAATATAGACCAAATTATTAGGGACTATTTTTGAAAGTCGGTGCTAGCCGACTTGCCTCCGTTTACAGTGGGAAATTAAAAATGGGGAAATTAAAAATGGGGCTGAATAGTTACAAAAACCCTTTCAACATCGCCAATTGTAGCCCCACATTCACCGACCGATTGTAGGACTACAATTGATGCCAATTTCGATGTTTTTTCAGTATTTATGCCGTTGTTCCGGTGCGATGTTCGGTGAAAGCCTTTCGGCGAGACATCGCCTACCTACGGAATAATTACCATTTCCAAATTACCGGACAATCTGATGATATACAAGTCCCAGACCGGGGACTTCGATTTTGTAACGACCCTTGTCATCCGGTAATGTCGGCGGTGTTGCGTCCCAGGTGTAACCGCTCGGCTTGGTCGGAAGTTCCATATTGAGGGCTTCGTCCCACGTCAAACGTTTACCTGTGTAACATGCCAAACGTCCGAAAATCGCAAGCATTGTACTTTTCGCCATGTATTCGCCGTTATTAATGTACGTTTCACCGCCGCTGCGAATTGCTTTGTACAATGCTTCATGTTCGAGTTTGTACATGTCGCTTGGAACTTTTTTCTGTGTGTATTCATTGGCTCCAGTAATAACTCCTTTGAGAATAGCCGCACGACCTTTGGTTCCGAGAAGGTGATCGTCTGTTTCGTTGAAACATTTTGATTGTTGACGGCTGAAAGCATAAATCGTTCTGCCGTCTTCATATTCATAGACAACTCCCATTCCGTCATAAATATCACCATAAGCCGGTTGATCCGTTCGTGCCATTCTGGCTCCGATTCCATAGGCGTATTTCGGCGGATTGTCGCCATAAGTCCACATTGCCTTGTCAAGACTGTGAATATGTTGTTCGACATTGTAATCGCCGGAAAGCCATGTGAAATTGTACCAATTCCGAACCTGCGCCATCATCTCCGTATCATTGGTTTGACGGGCACGCGTCCACAAAATACCGGTCAAATAGGTTTCCCGAACAGAAAGTATGTCGCCAATCGCTCCGTCCAGAACCCGTTTCATCATGTCCTGAACATTCAAATCGTAACGCCAACAAAGACCTGAAACAATATTCAATTTCTTGTCTTTTGCCAACTGAGCGGTTTCCAAAACACTTTTAATTCCAGCTCCATCCACTGCTACCGGTTTTTCACAAAAAACATGTTTACCCTTGTCAATTGCGTAACGGAGTGAAAGCGGACGAAAATGGGTTGCTTCACAGAGCAAGACAACATCGCAAAGATCAATTACTTTTTTGTACGATTCAAGACCGTCAAAAGTTGTTTCCGGTGTTGCGTCGATTCGTGGAGCGAATGTTTCATTCTTTTTAAGAGCGGTAAGAGCATCAGCGGCGCGTTCGGGAAAAGCGTCGCAAAGAGCAACCAACCGAGTATTGGAATCTGCCGAAAGTGCGTTAATCACCGCACCGCGTCCACGACCTCCGGCTCCAACTAATCCAATTTTAATAACATTATTTTCCGCAGCATGAACCGGCGGTTGTAATACAGACATTCCGGCAAAAGCAGTTGCGGCAACAGCACTACTCTTCAAAAAAACACGACGGGAAGAAAGATTTGGTTTCATCTTCATTGTTCCTTTTGGGTTAAAAGGGATAAAAAAACCGCAATAGTTTACGGTTCGACATTTGTTAATAAATCACTATAAAAAATAATGTTTAAGGAAAAGTGTAGTCGAATTATTTTTGAAACTTCAATAAATATTCAGGTTATTCATGATATTTATGTTTTATAACCATTCTTGTAACCATTCACGTAAAATTTATATTTGTACGTGAATGATTAACAAAGACGCTTTTCAATCACAAAAGAATCGGCAACATGTTCAAATAATAACTCTCAATTACAAACTCTCAATCAACGAGTTATCCAATAAGGTGCATTACTGGGTGCTTCGAAGTAGTGTTGTGTTTCATTGTCCAATTTGGCAAGGAACATCTGAAAACCTGCGGCTTCCTGAACCGTCAGAATCTCTTCGCAACGCCCATCAATAACCTCAATACCTTGTTCCGTCAACACATGATGTGCTTTGCGGAAGACCAGAAATTGTTCCATGAGGGTTGTTGCGCCGGAGCCGTTGATGATGAGAGTTGTTTTATCACCTTTTTTGAGTTTTGTTGCTGCGATTAGTTTTCGCACCATAATTTCGGCGGTTGCATCGGCGGTTAGAATTTTTTGAGGTCCGGTTCCGCCGCCTTCACCGTGTTGTCCCATACCGATTTCCATCATATCATCAGGGAGTTCCGAAATATATTGACCGGATTGCGGATGAGTTGCTGTTTTCATGGTTACGGCAAGGGTTGCCATGGTTTGGTTGAATTTTTCCGCAACGGCAAAAACTTCATCGAGATTTTTTCCTTCTTCGGCGGCAGCTCCGGCAACTTTAAACAACGGCACACAACCTCCAAGACCACGCCGATCTTCCACCGGTGCATCAATTCCCGGAGCAATATCTTCGGCAGTCAGAATTTTTTTCACATTAAGTCCTTCTTTAACTGCCATATTGTAAGCCAGATTACCATTCATCACATCACCCGCGTGATTGAGAATCACGAGAAGGATTCCAGGATGATCTTTGAACAACCGCAATGCCTCCAATACTTTAGGACCGCCTGGAGCAGCAAAAACATCACCAACCACCGACGCATCCAACATTCCTTCGCCAACATAACCGCTCAATGCCGGTTCATGACCAGAACCTCCCATTGTGATGATTGCGACTTTGTTTTTCGGTTTTGGTGTTGCCCGAACAACTATTTTTTCAGATACAAGACGAACTATTTTAGGATAAGCAAGCACAAATCCTTCTAAAAGTTCTGTTGTAATATGTTCAGGATTGTTGAGAAATTTTTTCATTACCATAAATACTCTCCTTTGAGGGGTTATTATATCGGCAACCGTTTTAGGTTAATAAATTTAGGCTGCCAATAGGTTTGCAGCACAACAAGGCTACTATACCATGAAGTTAAAACTTCAACACAAATACGTAATAACTGTATTACTGTTCGTCGGCATTTCTCTGGTTCAAGAAATACTTTGTCATTGCGGTGTACTCTGTGATAAAAACCAAATTAATTAACAGTTAGAATACGTATTATACCGAAATTTATTTCAATAGAAATAGAGGTTCGTGGTAATTCACTTGGTTATTTAATTTTATTTAATGATTTATTATTCGTAATATTTTGGATAATTTTGGAATTTTGGGGCAAACACCATAGGTAAACATCAGGTAGTCAACGTTTCGCCGAAACGTTTTAAACAATAAACAATACGGCG
>JAITBS010000437.1 GCA_031283515.1 Planctomycetaceae bacterium | reverse complement strand
GGTTTTAGGCAATTGTCAACTGGTTTTAGACAATTGCCAACTGGCTTTAGGCAATTGTCAACTGGTTTTAGATAATTGCCAACTGGTTTTAGACAATTGTCAACTGGTTTTAGGCAATTGTCAACTGGTTTTAGACAATTGTCAACTGGTTTTAGACAATTGCCAACTGGTTTTAGGCAATTGTCAACTGGTTTTTGGTAATTGTCAACCGGTTTTAGACAATTGTCTACTGGTTTTTTGCCGGCTGTAAACTGGGACAAGTCGGCTATCGCTGACCAACGTTTCGGTGAAACATTGCCAACCATAAAATATGATCACCGCTGAATAGATACCCAAAACCGACACGGAAACAGGAATACTCCCGATTTTATCTACAAAATTTACCTAAATTGACAACCAATCAGTGAATGCTTAGTCTTTTTCAGTGAATAATAGAAATAATCCAAAAAAATAATAAAATCAGTATAAAAGTTAAAATTTATTGCCGATATTGTAAAATGTATCAAAAGACGGGAATACGGAGGATTGTGGATTAAGAAAACACCCTCAATTCTCGATCACTAATATCCCTATATCCTTTTATGGAGTTTTGAAATGCAAGTTAAAGTGTACACGCCGCGAATTATTGAGATTCCGAGTGAATACCTTCCTGCGTTAGCCAAACGGGCAGCCGATAGTCTTGGCGAACGTGCCGGAGAAATCTCCGCAACACGTGGTCATCTCGTCCGGCAAGCTGTTCAAGACGGCTTAATTCGGGAATTTGACGACCTAATCAGCGAAGATGGAACAGTTGATCTGGTCTGCGATCCCGGAATGGAAATCCCTCTCGAACTCGAAAATCAAACACTGACATTGACAGAGTTACTCGAGGCTCTCCATTACAAACGAAGTTGGTCGGAAATGAAATCCAAAAACGAAGCGGCTTGAGGTTTCTATGACGAGCGATCTTTCTCAAACAGCACGCCCTGTTGCAATTTCTTTCAAAAATTTTCGCGATGAGGAAATTGCCAACTTTTTTGCGAACGAAAACCGAATGTTTCACCCCGAAACAAAACAAAATAGTTTCGGCCGCAGCCGGTTGGTCGGCGCACCGCATTTTCCAATAGAACGCAAAGGTACTGCTGCATTTCGTGTTTCATTTCGTTCAAACGGGTTGCAGCAGGAGAAATGTCCCTCTCGTAATGGTATTTTGCGGGCGGATCCGGTTGGAACAATTCCGGTTCCACCGGATATTTTTACTTTTGTCAACAAAATCAACAACGCACAAACCACAATTGCCCCAAAACATTCTCTCAGAAATCATTCCCCAACTCCCAAACGGAAACCAGTAAAATCAATCGAACCTTTATTCGAAAAATCGTCTCGATCATTGATTTCGGTGTTACTGCCGGAACAAACAGACAGAAAACAAGCTGTTAAAATTGGTTGTGCTTCTTTAGAAAACAGAACTCAAAAAAACGTGCCGCGTTCCGCCCATTCCCCGATCAAAGAAATTGAACCAATTAAAAAAGAACCAACCAAAGAATTTACCCCCAATATCGAACCTTCGGAAACACCGGAATTTACACCGGAATTTACAACAGAACACTTATTCGAATGTGTTCGGGAAACAGATGTACAACTCGACCGGTTAATTGAAACTTGGCCCAAACTTTCATCTCAACTCAAGGAAACAATTACAACTCTTCTTGAAGTTTCTGAAAAAGATAATTTTGCATAATTGTCTATTAGTCCGCAATGGACACTGATTTTCTCAGAAAAATCAAGAAATTGTTTTTCTTAGTGTATCGATCTTGCGAATCGTTGACAATCTGGTAAATTTGTGATTTTGCGGTTTGGAGTGGTGCTGTAATGACAGATTATCAACAGAGTCCACCGATTTTCGCTGTTTTTTCGGCGAAAATTTGCGTCATCTGCGGACTATTGGAACTAAGTAATTGGATATTTCAATTCATCTGTTGATCGGAATTGTTATAAAGGAATTGTTATGAATTTATTCAATAAGACATTTTTTGTGACTGTTTTGATCGTCTGTGGTTTTGGTGTTGTCTTTTGTGATGCTCAGGTGTTTTATCCGGCTGGGCAACGCCTAATCTATTCGTATGAACAACCGGTCATAAGTTCTCAGGATTCGGAGTTGCCTTCAGGAGTTGCGCGAACACAGGCATTCTCACAGGAAAACACCGCACAACATTCAGAACCGTCATGGACACAAAACATGATTAAAAACGAAGACCGCTTTTTCGATTTCAAAACAGTCGCAAAGAGTGTTCATGCAGAACACCGTTTTATTCTCAAAAATCCTTTTACAGAACCGGTTCATATTGCCGGAGTTACTTCAAGTTGTTCCTGTACTTCACCGTATGTGTTGGACGGCAAGGAAGAAATTCAGACTTACGAAGAAACCGCTATTGTTGCCCGATTTCGGACGGATTTGTACGAAGGTCAGAAAAATGCAACACTTACCGTTGTGATTGATAAACCTTACCGTGCAGAATTTCAGTTGAATGTTCGCGGTGAAATTCGTTCGGATATTTCAATAGAACCAAATCTTGTTAAACTCGAAAATATCAAAGAAGGCGAAGAAATTACCCGAATCATCAATGTCGTGTACACCGGTTCTAATTCCGCCTGGAAAATTGTTGATTTCAAAAGCAACAATAAATATCTTACCGGAAAACTCCTCGAATTTCAGCCAACTATCGGAAAAATTACGGCAAAAGTTCAGGTCTTGCTAGACCCAAAAACACCACGCGGGCATTTTATGGATCGTTTGTTTTTGATTACAAATGACCACGAAAGCCGTCGGGAAATTCCGATTCTTGTTCAGGGAACGGTTGGAACGGTGATCAATATTACACCGCAAACAGTTTTTCTCGGCTATTTGAAATCGGGCGAAGAATCGTCTGTTAAGAGTGTTATCATTCGGGGAACAAAACCCTTCCGAATCAAAAAACTCCTTTGTGATAATCCCAATGTCGAAATCAATTACACTCCTCAAGAAGATAGCCCGCCAAAAATTATTTACAAAATTCCGATACGCTATACCAATCCCACAGAAGGTGAAGGTTCGCCCAAAGACGGTAAAATGCGGGCAACAATCAATGTTGAAACCGATATTCCCGACCTAACTCCAACATTCTATGTTACGACGGCAATTAAAAACGAAAATGAAGAATAAAAATATCCGCAGATAACGCAGAGAAACACTGATTTTTTGTCCGCAGATTACGCAGAGAGACGCTGATTTTTTGTCCGCAGATTACGCAGAGAAACGCTGATTTTTTGCGAAAATCTGCGTAATCTGCGGACTTGTAATCAGCAGACGATTCCAATGAAAATTATTGAAATATTACAAAAATAAACAATGAATTCTTACAGCACACTCACAATTGACGGTCAACGATTTAATTATTATTCGTTGTTGTCGCTTGGTATTGATCTTTCGGCGATTCCTTTTTCGATTCGGATTTTACTGGAATCGGTATTACGGAATTGTGATGGTTTTCAGATTACGGAGCGGGATGTTGAAAATCTTGCCGGTTGGACAGCGGAGGGAACGGCGAATATTGAAATTCCTTTTAAGCCGGCGCGGGTATTGCTTCAGGATTTTACGGGAGTTCCGGCGGTGGTTGATCTTGCTGCAATGCGTTCTGCGATGAAACGTCTTGGCGGTGATCCGAATAAAATCAATCCTTCTATTCCGGTTGATCTGGTTATCGATCATTCCGTTCAAACGGATTTTTATGGTTGCCGTGATGCGTTGGCGAAAAATGTTGATCTTGAGTTCCATCGTAACACAGAACGTTACGCATTACTCCGTTGGGCGCAACAATCACTCAATAATTTTCGGGTTATACCGCCGTCAGTTGGAATTATTCATCAGGTCAATCTCGAATTTCTTGCTGATGTTGTTCACTCGTCCTTGTGTAACGGTTCGGATTGTTTGTTGTATCCCGACTCGGTTCTCGGAACCGATTCGCATACTGTGATGATTAACGGACTTGGAGTATTGGGTTGGGGTGTTGGCGGTATTGAGGCGGAAGCGGTGATGCTTGGTCAACCGTATTACATGCTCGCTCCTCAAGTCGTCGGCTTTGAATTAACCGGTTCACTACAATCCGGTGTTACCGCAACCGATTTGGCATTAACGATAACGGAAATCCTGCGTCAAGAAGGAGTTGTCGGTAAATTTGTTGAATACTTTGGTTCCGGTGCGTTGGCGATGCCGTTGGCTGACCGTGCTGTTCTTGCGAATATGGCTCCCGAATATGGTGCAACGATGGGATTTTTTCCTGTCGATGATCAAACGCTTCGATTCCTTTATGAAACCGGACGTGATCCGCAACAAATCAAAATTGTCGAAACATATTGTAAAGAGCAAAAACTTTTTAATTCGCCGGATCAGCCGTTACCGAAATACTCCAAAATTCTCACACTTGATCTTTCGACAGTTCAAAGGAGTTTGGCGGGACCTAAAAGACCTCAAGATCGAGTTGCGCTTTCAACCATGAAAGAAAACTTTTTGAATACATTGGCAACTCCGATTAAAGATCGTGGATTTGGTCTTTCTGCTTCCGAAATAAATCAAACAAGTCTGATTGTTTATCCGGTCAATGAAGATCAAACAAATAAAGATCATTCGACGATCAATATTCCTGTTCGTCATGGTGTTATTGTGATTGCGTCGATTACGAGTTGTACGAATACGAGTAATCCTTATTTGATGATAGCCGCGGGTTTGCTTGCCAAAAAAGCGGTAGAAAAAGGTCTTTGTGTTCCGCGTTTTGTGAAGACGAGTCTTGCGCCGGGATCGCGTGTTGTTGCGGATTATCTTGCTCAATCGGGTTTGGATGAACCCTTGAAGACGCTTGGTTTTCATATTGTCGGATATGGCTGTATGACGTGTATTGGTAACAGCGGGGCGTTACCGCCGCAGGTGGAAAAGATCATTGTTGAAAACAATCTTGTTGCTGCCGCCATACTAAGCGGTAATCGGAATTTTGAAGGCAGAATCAATCCGCTTGTTAAAGCAAATTATCTGGCAAGTCCGTTAATGGTGGTTGCTTATGCGTTAGCCGGACATATTGATTGTGACCTGACTACCGAACCGCTTGGCAACAGTCCAGACGGAACACCGGTTTTTCTGCATGATATTTTGCCTACTGATGAGGAGATTGCGGAGGTGGTACGATTGGCGGTTGATCCTGAAATATATCGTAATAGTTACGGGAATGTTTTCGATTCCAACAAGGTGTGGAATACGATTCCGAGTGAGTCTTCAAAACTGTTTCGGTGGGATACTGCCAGTACTTATATTCAGGAACCGCCGTTTTTAACGGACATGAAACTTGAACCGCCGGCACAAATTCCGGCGATTGAACGGGCGCGTTGCCTGATTGCGTTGGGAGATTCCGTAACAACCGATCATATTTCTCCGGCGGGTTCGATCAAACCGGATTCTCCGGCGGGCAGATTTTTAATTGCGTCAGGTATTCAGGCGGCGGTGTTTAACAGTTACGGTTCTCGGCGCGGCAATGATCGGATTATGTCGCGGGGAACTTTTGCCAATATTCGGATTCGGAATTTGTTAATACCGGGTACGGAAGGCGGCATGACGAAACATTTTCCAAGTGGTCAGATATTACCGGTTTACGATGCTGCGGTCAAATACGGTGAAACGGCAACTCCGTTAATTGTGTTAGCTGGGGCGGAATATGGTACAGGAAGCAGCCGTGACTGGGCAGCGAAGGGAACGGTGTTGCTTGGAGTGAAAGCGGTTATTGCGTCTGGTTTTGAACGGATTCATCGCGGAAACCTTGTGGGAATGGGTGTATTGCCGTTGGAATTTGTTCACGGAGCAACATGGCAATCACTCAATCTGACTGGTGAAGAAGAATTTACTATCCCGGAAATTGGTAAGGATTTTGTATCGGGAAGTGAGATTACTGTCAAAGCAGAACGTGAAGTCAAAACAAATTTATTTAGCGAAACGGAATTTCGTGTCAAGGTTCGGATTGACACTCCTGTTGAATTACAATATTACCTGAATGGCGGTATTTTGCAAACAGTTCTTCGTAACCTCGCAGCCGCAGATAATGTGCAATAAATAATTCAAGTCTTTTCAATGTAATCGTTTCGGTTAATAAACTCAAATAGGCAACGGTTCGATAAACTGTTGTCTATTTTTGTTTCTATTAGTGATTAACCTAAAATTCCGAAATAATCAAAAAAGTTGTTTCAATACCCACTTGGCATAATATCAAGAGCAAGCAATCCCATTCCGTGTAGATTGTCAATATTTTATCAGTCTTTTTATTTTCAGGGGTTATAAAAATGACCGCTTTTCGTTTTTTCAAAATTCCAAGCGGCTTCACCTTGAAAAAAGGTGATGATTCCAGTATTAACAAAATTGACATTTTGTCGATACTGAATTTGCAAGGCAAAAACTGAAATTGGTTTTTTGGGATAATCCTAAATCTACACGGAATGGGAATGCTCCCTATTTTTCAATAGTTTCAACTCCGTTCATTTCAAGTCGTTCCCATAGACCTTTTTGCTATCGTCCATTGTATTTTTCGATTTTGACTTGAAAGCCGGTTTCTCCTGGAGGTGCGAAACCAGTATTATGTTAAACTCTAAACAAAGACGAATCGCATTGCCAATACTATTAGGGTGTTGCGAACCGGTGAATACTGTTGAATTGTTAAATTGGGCAATGTTTGAGTCCATTATAGAGGTAAATTCTGAATAAAGGTAAACTCTGACATTGCCGATACGCTTTGCCACACCATCAGTAAACAGAGGAGAAATTCTTAAAAATTTTGGCGATTTTTTGACTTTAAAACTGTTTTTTTTCATAACTCTTTTATTTGCAAAGAAATACAATTTTATAATTCGTGTTGACATATTTGGGAAGATAGTTATAATTAGCATCGTTGGCAATTTCGGAAGAATCGGAAAAACCGGAAGGCTTGGTTATTTCTACCGAATACGTTATACATTTCGAATTGGAAACTTATAGCAAACCTGAAGATTGAATTAGTTTCCATGAAACATGAAAACCAAAATATTGATCGTTTTGGTAAAGTAAGTAAATTTTTTGAAAAAAGGAATGTTTAAAATTTATGTCAATTAAAACAGTTTTCACAACAGGCGAAGCCGCCAAGATTTGTAAAGTCAGTCAACAAACAATCATTCGTTGTTTCGATTCCGGTCAACTCAAAGGTTTTCGGGTTCCCGGAAGTCGATTTCGCCGAATCCCGCGCGATCAACTTTTTGCATTTATGCGCGATAACGGTATTCCAACAGATGCCTTAGAAAGCGGTAAACGAAAAATATTGGTTGTTGACGATGATCGGGAACTTGTCGAACTGATTTGTGATGTACTTGAACGGGATGGACGTTTCGAAACCAAATCAGTCAACAATGGTTTTGACGCCGGAATGATGGTTAAAGAATATCGTCCTGACCTGATCGTTTTAGATGTCATGCTTCCCGATATTAATGGTAAAGAAGTATGTGTTCGTGTTCGGAGCGATGATTCTTTGGAAGAAGTAAAAATCATCTGTATCAGCGGTATGGTCGAGGATGAAAAAATTCTCGAACTCAAAATGGCAGGAGCAAACGACTTCCTGCAAAAACCTTTCGAAACAGAAAAACTTATTGAAAGAATGTGTCATCTGCTCGAAGTTGAATCCTTTATCTAAAGCGATGAATGAGTAAGAGTAACAGTATAAATCATCGAAAAATGTTTTCATAAAAGATTTTTTTCCTAAGACTCCATCTGTAACTCTTACCTTCTTTTGCAGACCGAAAACAAAATTGGTTGAGGCAAAATCCAAACGATGTGGTGTTCAGAAAGTAAACCGGTGATTCTCACAGCAGGAAGTATGTGGCAATCACCGTTGTGGTTGGAAGTCAGTACGAATGTTTTTTCCGAAGAAGAACGAAAAATCGGCGTCAACACTCTTAAAGAAACAGTTCGGCGATTGTTTCGGCAACGGAAAAATGCAGATATCGTTTGTACAAGCGGAGGAGGAGTTAATTTTTGGTACGCTTTTTATAACCATTTCTTTTCTTTACCCAAAAACCGAGTACCACAAATCGCTAACGAAAATTTTCTGCCGGAACCCAATCCCAAAAGTATTCTATGGCAGTTCAAACGGTTATTGCGGCGTATCGTTTTTTCAACAACAGACGCATTCATCGTTTATACGGAACCTGAACGAAAACTTTGGGCAGAATATCTGAACCTTCCCATTGAACGGTTTCATACTCTTCTTTTTCACACCAATATTCAGGAACCGCATTGGACTCCTGTTGGGAATTACGGATTTGCCGCCGGACGTTCTGAACGTGATTATTGTACATTTTTTGAAGCCGTACGGAATTTGGATGCACGGTTTGTTGTGGTTGCCGATCCGAAAAGTGTTGATGGTCTGACGGTTCCTGATAATGTTGAATTACATTGCAATATATCGTATCAACAATATCTCAATCTTCTCGAAAAAGCCGCTTTTACGGTTGTTCCTCTGCAAATCCGACAACGATCAACAGGACAAGTTGTTGTTTTGGAAGGATATGGTTTGGGAAAACCAACGATTGTAACTCGTTGTCTTGGGATTGACGGTTATCTTCGCGAAAACGAAACCGGCTTTTTTTGCGAACCCTACGATTCGGCAAGTCTCAGGGAAAAAATCGAAATTTATCTTCATTCTCCTTCGCTGATCGAACAACATGGTCATGCAGCGTTGGATTGGACTTTAAAAGAATTTACATTCGACGCCTTTGTCGAAAAAGAACTGAACATTATCAATAATGTTTGGAAACATTCTTTAAGTAAAACCAAAAATCGTAACCATTTTCATTCTTGAGCCTAATGCTTGTGCGCAAATAAAATATCTATTAACTGGTATTGTGCTGCATGAGATAATTTGTTATACTTTGTCATGAGCGAGATAATAATATCAAAAATACGTGAACGTTACAATAGCATTTTTCCTTATTTGGACGAGCGCGCTAAACGTATGTGGCTTGCCAATGAGGCACGGTCTCTTGGTCGCGGAGGTATCAACGCCGTTCACCAAGCAACCGGCGTCAATCGTAAAACAATTCGATTAGCAATCAAACAACTTGATCATCCGATCCAGTTGCCGCCTGGACGTTG
>JAITBS010000355.1 GCA_031283515.1 Planctomycetaceae bacterium | reverse complement strand
CATTCGTTTTGATTCCTTCGGCAACCGTTTTATTTCCGGCTAAAGTGTGAGGTTTTTCCCATGTTTTCCCTTTATCGAAACTACGGGAAAACGCAACATGTTGATCGGGAGCACCTTCGACAGATGCTTGACACCAAATAGCAAAGAGTTTTCCATTTGGTTTATCGAAGACTTGAAAATGGTCATTGTACATATCGCCGAGTTTTTCCGGTTCGACTTCCGGCACGAAAACGACATAATCCGGTTTCGAAAATTGAAGATCGGTTTGAAAGTTCGGTTTCTGTTTTTGCCGTGATTCCGTAACGTTTTTGATGCGCCCTTCGTAGTCTTTAACCCAAACGTTAATATCGGGATTTTGTTGCGCCAAAACAGCAAACGGTAGTAAAAGGAACGAAAACAAAGTTAATACAAAAATTCTTTTCATGGTAAATACTCCTTGTGAAATAGTAACAATGGTAAACGATTACGCAATCATTTACGTACAGTTAGTTGTTTGTGAATAGTTATGATAACAAATAAAAGACGGTAACTGAAATGATCTCAATAACAATATGATACGAAGTCATTTCGTTACTGTCTTTTCATTACGGATATTCAACCGTAATATTATAAGGTAATTTCATACCTTTGACAACATCGCAACTCAAACCGGAGGTTTGCGGCGACATAAATTTTCGGTGAATGAGTGGTGTTACAATCGGATCACCCCAACCTTCGGGATTATCTTTTGGCGGCGGAGTATTTTCGATATTCTGTGCTCCGGAAATATATATCTGGTAAAGACCGGACGAAATTCCGCTGCCTTTTTTTTCTAATCCCAAATGAAAGGAGCCATCACTTTGTAAATCGCCGGTTGCTACAACAGTGTCGTTTTGAAAACAAACAGTTCCCACTTGAAGTGGTTTACCATCGGGAAATACAACTTTTCCGAAAACTGAAATGTTTTCCTTACAACCGGCAAGGAAAATCAAACCGGTTAAACACAATAATTGAAATAGTAAATATTTATTCATGGTCAACAATAAAATGGAGTTATGATGTTAAGGAATGGAAACAGAAACGCCGTCATCAACAGCGGCTAATGCAAAAAGGATGTCAGGTGAGATCGTTATTGTTATTGGACGAACTGCCCCATCACCCAAAAGGAAGGGACAAATGCCACTGTGATGACTTCCGAATCCTCCTTTTCCCCAAACATTACTGGGAATTTTATCAACGAAATAGGAGTCATTCGGTGACTTGGCAATAATTCGTGTGGGATCATTGCCTGCCCAGTCGAGATGAATAAGTCTTGCAACATTCCAAGGACGGTTGATATCCGCATAAAGATAACTGCCATCCCAATAACGTTGGCTGAGTGGTGCTTCAGTTCCGGTTACTAAAGCATGAGTCGGAATAAATTTTTCTCCATAGATGAATTGATTACTCGTTCCATCTCCCCAACGTGCCGTTGTGTCGCGAATTTCCCACCCTTTGATTTTCATCAAATCTTCTTTTGTTGAGTCATAAGTATCATTGTGGTTGATAGAACCCGTACTGAGAAGAACCGGTAATCGAAACGGACCACGAAATTTGTCAAAAGAATAACGTGCAAGAGTTGCATTGGATCCGACAACGTCATACACATATCTTGCGTGACGGTATTCTTCATCTTTGGTTACAACTGCCACATAATCACCTATTGGACCACTACTCGGATGATCGGTTTCCGAAGAGAGTTTAGAAACATAAGCAGTTCCTCCACTCCGACGCGACGGACATTTATAGATTGAAACAGAACCCAATTGCTCTTTCGTTTGTTTGGAAAGAGAATTGAACCATACATCAGGATAAGTCGATAAGTCGGGAGCTGTCCCTGTTCCTGGGAATGGGTTTTGGAAAAACGGTGCTTGTGAAAGTGTATCGTACAAAGCCGTCTGTTCCATATACGGTAAAAGAAGTACATGGATAGATGGTTTCCACGAGTAAATACAAATCGGCGGTAAAAGGTTATCAAAAGAGTCAGTTGTGTATATTATTGTACTGATTTTTACGGATACTTAACTGATATTTTGTAGCGTTTTATTCCAGAGAGTTGGGAGTGGAGCGGTGAGATGGACGGGTTCGCGGGTCATCGGGTCGAGAAACACAATCGAACGAGCATGAAGCGCAATCTCACGGCAACGCTCCTCATTAAAATAATTTCCGAACGGAATCGCCGAACCGTAAGTTGCATCGCCAAGAATCGGATGACCATGCACGGAACATTGCAAACGGATCTGGTGCATTCGCCCCGTTTCGAGTTTGATTTCAAGATGTGTTACGGTTTTGCCCTCCAACTCAAAATGCTTGAGAACCGCATAATGAAGGATTGCTTCACGGGCATCAGGATTGATCGGCGCAACAATTTCCGCAAGCGGTTTATCCGGTATTTTTCGTACAAAATTGATCCAGGTTCCGGTTTCCGGTTGAACAGCTCCTTCGGCAACAGCCCAATAAGTTTTGTCGATCTGGCGTTTTTCGAATTGCTCGGAAAGACGGCGTGTTGCACGGGAGTGTTTACCGAACAAAATTACACCGGAAACAGGACGATCCAAACGATGCGGCACACCAAGATAACTCCGTCCTTCTTTTTCCATGAGATACGTTTTGACCCGTAATTCCAACGAATCAATTCCATACGGAGCCTGCGTCAATAACCCCGCCGACTTGTTCACCGCTAAACAAGCTCCTTCTTCGTACAAAATTTCAAAATCAGGTTGTAACATGTTCGATTTTAGTAACTGACTATTTTATTAATCGCCGAATATTTGTTCAGATAAGTCCGCAGATTACACAAATTATTTTAATTGTCCGCAGATTACGCAAATTTTGATGATTTTTACAAGTTGTTTCTTCACCTGTGTCAATCTGTTGACTAAAAGTTTACAACATCTGCGAACATTTGCGTAATCTGCAAACTAAAAGTTTACAACATCTGCGAACATCTGCGTAATCTGCGGACTAACAATCAACCAATATTGATTCTACGAGACACGTGGGATTTCGTAACCTTTACGTTGTTCTCTTGCGAGAAAAGATTGTGATTGGGCGTCGCCGGTTTTTTCGTTTTTCGGGTTCCATTGGACTTCTCTGCCCAACCGTGCAGCAATACCGCAAAGATGGCAAACATTCATCGATTGAAGATGCGAAAAAACATCGGAAACCGGTAAACCGCCTTCGCGAATACAACGAATAAAATTCTGCTTGTGTCCTTCGAGAGGTTTTCCTTTGTAGAGTTTCACATAATCTTCTTCGGGCAAAATCTTTTGGAGTTCCGGCATATCCTTGTAGGCAACAGAACCGCCTTTTTCTGTGAGTTTTCCGCCGATATCTTCAAAGGGTTTTCCTTTAATCCGTCCGCGGCTGACATGGATTTTGCCTTTGGTTCCTTCAAAAACAATTCCGTTACCGTCAGTGCTGTGACTAACCACATTCATCACAATTCCGTTCTCAAATTGACACTCAATATCAAACTTGTGTGAAGTGTTATAACGATTTGTTTCTGTTGGATAACCGTCTTTGAAGGGAACCGGATGTTCGGCAAGAATCGGATTGAAACGAATCGGTCCTTGACCTTCGCTGACTTGGTCGATTGCCCAAAGTGCGATATCGATATGGTGTGCGCCCCAGTCAGTGAACTTACCGCCGGAATATTCGTACCACCAACGGTATTCGTAATGTGTTCGGCTATTTTTGGGCCAATTATTATTTCCAGCCTGATCGGTTGTTGCAATGTAATCGTACACCGGAACTTGTCCCGACCACATTTCGTAATCCAGTTCCGGCGGGATTTCCGCTTTCGGAATTGGTTCGCAGACCGGAGAAGTGCCAATGTCACAGACGATCTTTTTAATGTCACCCAAAAGACCTTTTTGTACCATAAGAATTGCCGTCATGAAGCGTTCTTTTTCGCTTCGTTGCTGAGTTCCGACCTGAAAAACTTTGTTGTATTTTTTGCTGGCGGCACGAATCAGTTGGTTTTCCTCAACAGTCAATGTCAGTGGTTTTTGGCAAAAAACATGTTTACCAGCCATGAGAGCTTCAATAGCAATTTTGGTATGCCAATGATCGACTGTAACAACGGACACGACATCAATATCATTCCGTTCAAGAATTTTTCGGTAATCTTTATAACCTTCGGGGTTCATTTTTTTACCGTTGTCATCTTTTTTCCCGATATGCGGATGATTTTGAGCTTCTTCGAGATGTTTGGCATCGACATCGCAAACGGCAACAATATCAACAAGACTGTTGAAACCGCTTGCGTCACCTTTGCCCATACTTCCAACACCAATACAACCCATACGAAGCCGATCACTTGGAGATTGTGCTTGTACTGGTTGGGCACTTGACAAAAAATAAGGAGTCATTCCAACTCCGGCTGCTCCGAGAACAGACTGTTTCAAAAAATCACGACGTGAAGTTGTGGACATAAATTAGTTCCTATAAAAAAGGGAAGTAGAAAAATTAGCAAAAACCGCGTATTAGTTTAACACAGTCCAATATTCGCGTCAAGGATTCCAGAAATTGACTTCTGTTTTGCGAATAGGTATTGATATTGATAGAGTCAAAGTCATACAAACCAAAGCTCTGAAAGAGTGACATAAATTAGTTAATAACGAATAGTTAATAGTGCCGCATGCGGAGTATTGATTAAAACGTTTTGATAGTAATCCGCTTGCGAACGGAATGGGAATGCTCCCAAACGCAACAACACGCCGTCTTGACATAAAAGAACAAGTCAGTACAATGTTTAAATCTTTTGAGCATTAATAAATCGGGGCGTAGCTCAGCCTGGCTAGAGCGCTGCGTTCGGGACGCAGAGGCCGCTGGTTCAAATCCAGTCGCCCCGACCTTTGTAAGTTTAGATAAAATAAGAACTTATAAGATTGTTTGACAAATTTCTAAGATTGTGGTAAACTCGTAAAAACGAACATCGTGTCCGATTTTTGGCAAACCTCTAAAAATACCACAACAGCAAAAGTTCCAAAATACCCAATGTATTCTATTGAATAATTACGGATTTTTTGTAGTTACGGTTATTCTGCGTTTATGACCAAGATGAAATTTCGCTCTTCGAAACTGATCAAGTTCTTACAGACAATTCAGCAGCCTTTTTTTCTTCTCGACGGTAATGCGAAGTTGTTATTTTGTAATCACGCATTGGAGGAATGGACGGGTTGTCAGGCGGAGCAACTCGTTGATTTGTCCTTTCGTTATCGAGCTTCCACTTCACGGCAAAAACATGAAATGATTGCGGCGGCTTTGGCTCCGCCGCCGGAAGTGTTTCAAGGGCGGCGTTGTCGGATTTTGTTGACGATTGACCGTGTTACATCGCAGAGTCGCCGTTACGCAGATTTTGTTCCGCTTCCCATTCCGCAAAATTCCAACTGTGTTCTTGTTTTGGTTGATGAATCGGATGCGAAAGTGATTTCGCCCGAACAACCGGAAACCACCGAACGGCAAGCCGCATTAGAACTTCATCAGGCATTACTCTCATTTC
The DNA here is from genome assembly GCA_031283515.1 of Planctomycetaceae bacterium. Taxonomy (GTDB): domain Bacteria; phylum Planctomycetota; class Planctomycetia; order Pirellulales; family Thermoguttaceae; genus WRKP01. The sequence goes on along the minus strand of JAITBS010000355.1, from coordinate 2,583 downwards.
GTCGCCGTCAGGCTGGACGATTTCGATGGGATCGGATGATTGGTGTTTCGCCGTTAATGCAGCGTGTTCGCCGTTTAGCGAGGTTGGCAGTTGATTCAACGGCATCGGTTTTAATTTTAGGCGAGCCGGGAACCGGTAAAGAACATCTTGCATCGGCAATTCATTACGGTCAGAACAATGAATCTCCCGGTGCATTTGTACCAATCGAATGTCAAATTCTCGAACAGGAATTGATTACCTCAACAATTTATGCGTTTCGAAAACGGTTTCAACGTGAAGAGACTTCGCGGCGGCATACTTTGTTTCTGAAAGACGCAGACGCCTTGCCGGGAACACTTTATCCGCTTATCGCCGAATTTGTAACGGCAAGTTATGCCAACCAACGTCTGATTGCAGCCTCAACTCAAACTCCCAATCACTGGGCAAATCATGAATCCTTGCCAATTGTACTTGGAACAATTACAATTGAACTTCCACCGCTTCGTCAACGTAAAGAAGATATTCCAATGCTTGCTCAAATGTTTCTTGAAGAAAATAACGAAACAATAAATCGTCAACGCAGCGGTTTTACATCGGATGCGTTGGATTTTTTGGTTCAATATTATTTTCCCGGTAATATTGAAGAGTTGGAAGAATTGGTTGCCGAAGCGCACCGGAAAAGCGATGCAACACTAATTACGGCGGCTGATCTTCCTGTTCGGATTCGGAATGTTTGGGAAGCGGCTGCACAAGTTCCAGCGGATAATAAACCAATTGAGTTGGAACCGTTTCTTCAAAATATTGAAAAAGAATTGATTGAACGTGCTTTACATCTTGCCGATAATAACAAATCCAAAGCAGCGGAATTACTTGGTATTACACGCCCGCGTCTTTACCGCCGACTCGAATTTTTCGGGTTCATTGATTCCGATTCGGCAGAAAATTAACAGAACAAAAAAACTAAACAATTACATTTAATTTTTATACAAACAGTTATACCATGTTAAACACTCGATTTTATCAAATATTGTTTTTCGAGACGATGATTATTTTTGTTTTATTTTTTTCATTTCCTATTTTTGCGGATGAATATCTTGGACCATTGGACATTGTAACGGATGAAAAAGGAGTTCTTCTTTATATTTTGGAACGGGATGCACGGCAAGTCAGAAAAATTGACACAGAAAAAGAAACCAAACCGGAACTTCTGCCTTTGCCCATTATTCCCGAACGCATGCGATGGTTTCCCGACAAACATCATCTTGCCATAGTCGGCGGCGGTTCTTCGGGACATCTCCTAATTATTGATGCGAAAACATTTGAAATAACTACAACTATTCCGGTTGGTCATTTTCCCTCTGATGTTGCGGTGTTTCAATGTGATGGTCAAACGGCTATTTATGTTGCCAATCGGTTTGACGGAACTGTTACAATAATTGAACAGAATAAAATAACAAATCATTTCAAAGCTGGACGTGAACCGATTGCCTTAACGGTAACACCCGACGGACGAACATTGATTGTTGCCGGACATCTTCCTGAAGATTCGTCACTTCGTTTCGATATTTCATCATGTGTCCGTTTTATTGACACGAAAACAGGACAAGTTGAAACAATCCGGCTTGATGTCGGAGCCATCAATATTCGCGACATCCTTCTAAGTTCGGACGGGCAATATGTTTTTGTAACTGGCGGCATCGGACATTTTCAGCAAATGCCTAATAGTGTAACCGGCGGTTGGATGAACGAAAATATTCTTTTTGTTATTGACGCTGTTAGACGTAATGTTGTAACATCATATCGTCTGGATGAATATGCGGTTGGTTCGGCTAATCCTTGGGGACTTTCACTCTCAGACGACAAACGTTTTCTGGTTCTTGCTGCTGCGGGAAGTTGTGATATTTTGCTTATCAACATGGCTCATTTTGTTACAATGCTTGACAATTATTCCGGCCGGAAAACAGAATCACTCGCCTCATTGGAACATTCCGATACTTCACTTTCTAATACTTCATTTTCCGACACTTTACTTCCAATGCGAATGCGAATTCCTGCCGGTCTGAAAGGTGTTCGGCACGTAGTCATGTCAAAAAACAGGATTTTTGCAACAGCGTATTTTGAAGATTCTGTTATAAAAATTGTTCCTCATTTTTCTAATCCAACCGGTTTTGTTGCCGGAATTTTACCGCGTGATCACCTTGTTATTCCGAGAAAACGCAACAGGAATTTTTTTGTTGATTCCGTAACATCAGCACTCAACAATTTCGAACAAAATAATTTTGAAACCAATCAGTTTAATAATAATAATAATAATAATAATAATAATGAAACGGAAAAAATTGAAGAAAATAATTTGTTTCGATTTATTCCTTTATCTTCTTTTGTGATTTCGTCGGGAATTTGGTTTGAGCGAAGTGTTGCGCGGTTGGGACAGGAGCCGATTTGGACAGATATTCGTTACGGTGAAATGCTTTTCCATGATGCGTTTTTGTGTCAGGAACATTGGCAAAGTTGTGCGACATGCCATCCTGATGCACGAAGTGATACTTTGAACTGGGACCTTTTGAACGATGGACCTGACAATCCTAAAAATACAAAGAGTTT
>JAITBS010000210.1 GCA_031283515.1 Planctomycetaceae bacterium | reverse complement strand
CCGTGCGGTTGGAAGTGCCATTTTCTGTCACAATCTCGTTGTGATGACCGCAACTCCAAAAAAAGTAAAACAAGAATAAGCAATTCGTAACTTTTCGTGTCAAAAACGTGTCCGCTGCGCTGAAAGTACGTACCACCCCTAAAAAATGCCCCAAAAAAAATATCTTTAACTAAAATTCTATTATGTAACACAAAAAAAATCCTGCTCAAATTATCGAAACTATATCTCGATCTTAACTTTTGACACCTTTTTCAACAGGAACTAATTAAGCATAATTAAGCATACTGTATAACCAATAAAACTCTATATTACGGCATATTATAGTTTTTATTGAAAGAATACAAGTTGTTTTTCCACAATCAAAATATCTTTTTATTCAAAATTGATATTATTGAATGTTGTGGAGTTCCAAAGAGAAGCAGCAACTTGCATACCAAAATATTCGTGAAATGGAAATAATCAGTCTATTTGAACAAAAACAACAGTTCTTTGAACAATCAGACAGGTTTATTGGACGATTTTTAGATTTTTGCCATTGTCCGATGTGAAATTATGAGTTCAATAGAAAGTAATACCATTTTTTCAACACAAAATTTTTTACCGATTAACATTAATTCCGTGAAATAACACGGGAAAGCCGTGATATTTCATGGGAAAACTATCACATATCACGGCTTTTCCTAAAAGAATTATCGCAACAGTTAATGATTTTGGTGTTCCAGCCGGTATTCACGCGGTGTGTCGCCAACTTCACGAGTAAACGCCCGACTAAAATATTCCGGCGTTTGATAACCAATCATTTGCGATATTTCCGAAACACTAAATTGTGTGTCCCGCAATAATTCCTTCGCCCATTCCATTCGAACACGCAAAATCTCCTGAAGAGGCGTACTGCGTAAATACTCTTGGAATAAACCGTTTAATGTCCCACGCGAGATACCAACCTCTTTGGCAACATCACTCACCCGAAGATTACGCGCAACCTCCGTCCGAATAAATCGAAGTGCCCTTGCTAATATCGGATCATTAACCGCAATATTATCCGTCGATTGACGTACAACAATACAAACCGGTTCAATAAGAATTGTTGTTGCAGGAAGCGGGTCTCCATTCATCATCGCATCAAGAATCCCAGCCGCTTTGTAACCAATCATTTTGGCATCCGGATCAATACTCGATAACGGCGGCATTGTCGTTTTACAAAGGCTTTCATCATTGTCCACCCCCAAAATCGCCACCTCTTCAGGTATCGCAATCCCATAAAATCTACATAAATTAGCAAGATAAAATGCGTGATTGTCATTGGCACAAAAAATACCAACCGGTTTCGGAAGTGATATCACCCAATGATGTACAGAATCATCCAACCCATTCCACCAAAGCGTCGGTAATGTCGTCGTGTTTTTTCGTTTCGCCTGCGGACAAAGAAAACAACGGCTCCCATAACCCGAAAGTGCCGTCACAAAACAATCGTAACGAAATTGCGACCAATAAGTATGCCCCATCGAAAAATAAGCAAAGTTACGATAACCTCGATCCCAAAAATGATCCACCGCCATCTGACCACACCTCTCATTGTTCAATCGAACATGAATCGGAAATTCCTTGTCGTCCGCAGCAAGATTAATCTTTTTACCGGAAAATTTGTGAAAAAATCGGTTCAAATTCCTGTCGTTAACCCTCGCAATCAAACCATCGCCATTCCACCTGTCCAGCCAACATCGATCTTGACTCGCCGCATCATGATCACAAAGAAAAAAATTCCAACTTTTTTGTTCCGTCGCGTATTGCGTAATCCCCTCAATCAGATTCCGCCCAAAAGCACGCGAAGTTTCAATCAGGATCAAAACACGCTTCTTCTGTTTATTTTTTCCATTCATAAGTTCTAAAGATTAAAAAAGTGTGTGTTTATCCAGTCGCCACAAAAAAACAATCAGAATTACTGTCGTTATTATTATCATTTATAATTTTTTTTACCAACCAACGCAATATCCAAAATATTAATCTTGAACAAAAAGACATCTTTTTTAATCGGAATGACATTGACAAAAATTGCTTGTTGGCACGATAATTGAGTGTCTATTTTTACGCTTCACTTCATTTTTACACATTTAACACTTTATTTTGATACGGAATAAAATTATGTCAGTAACAGCAATCTCCGACATCCTATCTCCCCACGAACAACGTCTTCTGAATAAACAACAAGGTAAAGAAGATCGTTTTCACGAAAAACATCAACGTGTGTCTGATATTTTAAAAAGTTTCGATGGTTTACGTCCCAAAATTGATGTTGAGCGGGCGAAGTATTTTACGCTTTCGATGAGCCAAACCGAAGGAGAACCGCTTGTTTTACGTTGGGCAAAAGCAATGTACAACATCGCAGCCAATATCACCGTTTACATCGACGAACATCAACTCTTGGCAGGTCGCGTTGGTCATCAAGGACGTTACGGAATTTTGTATCCCGAACTGGACGGAGATTTTCTTGATTCGGCAATTAAGGAGTTACCGAAACGAAAAGAATCGCCTTTTACTATTTCCGATAAAGATGCCTTCATTGTTGTTGAGGAAATTGCTCCTTACTGGAAGGGAAAAACGTATCACGAAGCATTAAACGCCGCACTTCCGAAAAATGTTCATAAATTAACCTACGATGATCCGAATGGATTGATTTCACGATTTATTGTTAATGAAACATCGTCATTTCGTTCATCAATTCAATGGGTTCACGATTACGAAAAAATTCTGAAACGCGGTTTTAACGGAATCAAAGCCGAAGCGCAAGCGAAATTGGATGCTCTTGATATTGATAGTCCGTTGGATTCTTGTGAAAAGCGTCCGTTTTATGAAGCGGTTATTCTTGTTTCAGAATCGGTCATTCTTTGGGCAAAACGTCACGCCGAACTTGCCCGTCAACTCGCCGAAACAGAAACAAATCCGCAACGAAAAAAGGAATTACTGAAAATTGCCGATAATTGTGAACATGTTCCTGCGGAACCTGCGCGGAATTTTTATGAAGCGGTTCAGTCTCAATGGTTTGTTCAAATGTTCTCTCGTCTGGAACAGAAAACCGGAACGATTATTTCCAATGGTCGTATGGATCAATATTTTTACCGGTTTTATAAAGAAGACAAAGAATCCGGTCAATTAACGGACGAAAAGGCTCTTGAATTGTTGGAATGTATGTGGGTTGGTATGGCGCAGTTTGTTGATTTGTATATTTCACCGGCAGGCGGTGCGTTCAACGAAGGTTATGCTCATTGGGAAGCGGTAACAATCGGAGGTCAAACACCGGAAGGACGCGATGCGGTCAATGAATTAACGTATCTGTTTCTGAAATCGAAACGGGAATTTCCGCTTCATTATCCTGATTTAGCGGCGAGGATTCATACGTTATCTCCTGAACGTTATCTCTGGGAGGTTGCGGAAACGATTAAGGATGGTTCCGGTTTTCCTAAACTGATTAACGATGAGGAAGTTGTTCCGCTTTATGTTTCCAAAGGTGCAAGTTTTGAAGAAGCGTACGATTATGCGGTATCCGGTTGTACGGAAGCGCGAATGCCGAACCGTGATACTTACACCAGCGGCGGAGCGTACATTAATTTTGCAGCGGCACTTGAAATGGTTCTTTACAATGGACGAATGAAAAAATATTCCGGTCAGGATTTGGGAATACAGACCGGTGATGTAACAAAATTTACATTATGGGAACATTTTTGGGAAGCGTACAAAAAACAACATCGTTTTCTTCTCCGAACAGCGTTTATTCAACAATATCTGATTATTAAACTGCGTCAGGAACACTTTGCTCAACCGATGGGTTCGTCGTTACACAATTTATGTATGAAATACGCACTCGATCTCCATACGCCGCAGATTCCTGAAGGAATTAATCTTGGTTATTTTGAATACATTGGTTATGGTACAGTAATTGATTCTCTTTCTGCTGTTAAAAAACTTGTTTTTGAGGAAAAGAAACTGACTATGCAAGAAATTCTTGACGCATTAGACTGTAATTTTGAAGGGAAAGAATATATTCGTGCATTATTACAATCTGCGCCGTGTTACGGTAATAATGATTTATATGCGGATGAAATTGCGCGGGACATTGATTTTCTTTCAGTGGAATACGGTAAAAAGTATTCGGTAGAGTTGGGGATTCACAATGATGTACGTTATGTCCCTTTTACATCGCATGTTCCGTTTGGCAAAGTCGTTTCGGCAACTCCCAATGGACGCCGTGCCTGGACACCGCTTTCCGATGGAACATCAGCATCACATGGTGCTGATGTTACAGGACCAACAGCAATTTTGTTATCGAATTACATGACAAAAAATTACGGATACCGTGAGCGTGCTGCCCGAATGTTGAACATTAAATTCACACCGAAATCATTGGAGGGTGATGAGGGAACACGAAAACTTGTTGCGTTTATTCATACTTTTTGTGATTTGAAACTCTGGCATGTTCAGTTTAACGTTGTGAATAAGGAGACGCTCCTTGCTGCACAAAAAAATCCGGAACTCTATCGCGGTTTGATTGTCCGGATTGCCGGTTACAGTGCTTATTTTACTGATCTTTCACCGGATTTACAGAACGATTTGATTGCACGAACAGCACATGGAACATTAAACTGAACAATGAGTAACGATAATTCGGATGGAAAAAGGGTTGGAGTTGTTTTCAATATTCAGCGGTTTTCTGTACATGACGGACCTGGAATACGAACGGTTGTTTTTTTAAAAGGATGTTCTATGCGCTGCCGTTGGTGTTCCAATCCTGAATCGCAAAATAAAGAACCGGAAATCGCTTATAATATTCATCGTTGTCTTGGGGTGAGACATTGCGGACGTTGTATTGAATCCTGTACCGATAATGCAGTTTTTTGCGACGAAAACGGAATGATTCTGATTAACAGAAGTTATTCATCTGATATTTTTCGAGAGTTGGTTGAAATTTGTCCGACGAAAAGTCTTATTTTGTACGGAAAAACGCAATGTGTGGATGAAATTATTTCGATTGTGGAACAGGATTCGGTTTTCTATTTCCGGTCGGGTGGAGGAATAACACTTTCAGGAGGTGAACCTTTATTGCAACGTGAATTTGCGGTGTCGCTTCTGCGGAAGGCGAAACAACATCGGATTGACACGGTGGTGGAAACATGCGGTTTTATTTCTTGGGAAACGTTACGGGAAGCGTGTACTTATATGAACAGAATTCTTTTTGACATTAAAACGCTTGATCCTGTCAAACATGAAGAATACACGAAAACACCATTGGAACCGATTCTTGATAATTTTAATAAATTAAAAGAAACCTATCCTGAATTACCAATTTCTGTACGTACTCCGGTTGTTCCGGGTTTTAACGACTCGCCGGAGGAAATTCGCCGTATTACTGAATTTGTACAAAAATATAAAGACACCACACATGAATTGTTACCGTATCACCGGTTTGGTTCACAAAAATATTCTTTTCTTGGAAGAAAGGATGAGATGCAAAAGTATCTACACAAGTGAGAATTGGATTTGTTTGTAATCTATCAGTGGAATATTCGTCAATTTGTTTACCAATGGGCTCCAAAGGTAGGCAACGTTTCGCCGAAGAGTTTTCACCCACCGTTGGTCGGCGTACTCGCCGACTTGCCCCTGTTGACGGACGGAAATGAAAAAACAAGCAATATTTCAGCGGAATTTTTATTTTTTCCGTGTTCATGGACAAAGCGCAACATATTTCCTTTGTCCGAAGTGGGCAATACGAAACAGCCCGCCGCAATGCGGCGGGTACGAAGTTTGCATGTTGTTAAATATTGCAACTTTTATTGATTTGGTGTTGTGAATTACGGGGCTGCGGATTCACCGCCGGAGATTGATCCCAATGCTCCCCAGACACCAAATTCACTGGGACCGCTTGTAACTTGTTTCGGTGTGGTGATTCCAGATGTTACACAATTGATTGTATC
>JAITBS010000126.1 GCA_031283515.1 Planctomycetaceae bacterium | reverse complement strand
ACACGCCGATTTTTGTTTTCAAAATGGACGTTGCGTGAAGGCTGGGACAATCCGAATGTTTTTACGATCTGCAAATTACGGACAAGCGGAAGTGAAACATCGAAAATTCAAGAAGTCGGACGCGGGTTACGATTACCTGTGGACGAATTAGGAAACCGATTGAGCAGTGAAGAATTTCGGTTGAATTACATTATCGGCTGGGATGAAAAAGATTTCGCCGAAAAACTAATCGGAGAAATTAACCGTGACGCAAAAGTTATCTTAAACGACAAAATCTTAACCGGCGAAATGATTAAAATCATTACAAATTCACGCAATATTTTACATAACGAATTACTCGAAATATTGGACAAAAAAGACATCATTGACCGAAGCAATAATTTCAAAGAAAACGGCTACGAAAAATTATTAAAAGAATACCCGGAATTATTACAAACACAATTAGAACACAACAAGGTAACTTCTCCATCGACAAAAAACAAACGAACAAAAATTAAATTACGATCCGATAATTGGGAAAAAATTACCGAATTTTGGAAACTAATTTCGAAACGTTACATGATCAGCTTTGAGAGATTGACAGAAAACGATTGGGAAGAATTAGTTCAAACAGTTTTAAACGAAAATATTTTTCACGATAATTCAGTCAGCATCACAAAATATTCGACTGAAAAAAATATCGGCGACAACTCCAACACAAACAGTTTGAAAATGACCGAACAACATATTCCGGTCAACATAAAAACGGATATCGGCGTTATGCAATACGGCGAATTTATCCGAAAACTTCACGGGCGGACATGTATTCCCGTTTCAATTTTACATCGCAATCTATGGAAGAGATTAAAAGAATTATCGTTAGAAAAAAGCGTCGAGGAGATTAATTGCTTTCTCAATGAAAACAGTTTAAACGAATTTTTCAAGATATTCAAACATAAATTTGAGGAGTTATTTTCGACGAAATACAAATACGATTCGCTGAATTTTTCGGCGGAAACGTCCATTATGAAAGACGGCAGTTTTGTTACGGAATTAGAACGCGGATTAGTCGGCGTTTGCGAGGCGTCTGATATTCAAGACGATTTGAGAAATCTTTACGAACCGCCATTATGTTATGATTCGGAGATAGAACATGAAGTCTTGAAAATAAAAATTCCGCAACGTGTTATTGTTTACGGAAAATTACCCAAAGGCAGTGTAAAATTACCGCTTCCAACTTACGCCGGCGGTACAACAAGCCCCGATTTTGTTTTCGCAATTCGTAACAAAGAAACAAATAATGTCGAATTACATTTGATTATCGAAACCAAAAGCGAAAACTTACGTCAATCAGACGAAACGGCAATTAAATCACAAAAAGAATTTTTCAAAACCATATCATCATCAATTGATTGGAAAATGGAAACAGATATTCGCCAAATAGAACAAGACTTAAAACAACTCGCCGGAAATTGATCGCCGAAAACAAAAATACGTAATTATTTCACGTTACGTGAACAATTACAAAAGAGACAGTTACAGTTACAAACCGTCATAAGTGAACGTGTGGTGTTCTGATTTCCGTCTGTAAACAGAGGCACGTCAACTATCGTTAACGTAACTCTTGCAGTAAAAGGTTACTTACTTTATGAAAATTCCATTGAAAAATTACTCTTTTTCAATTTTATTTTATTACCGAATCATTTTTTTCGTTTCCTGAGAAAACGTTGGACGAACGGCACTCCCAAAATTACCGCTGTTCCGAAAATGAACAACGATGCAGGTTCTGGAGTTACAGAAACAGCCTCAAAGGAAACTTTCATTTCACCCGCTAAATTCTCCACTTTAAGACCTGATGAAATACCCGCCGGATAAGGGAAATCATTTAAACTCGTTTTGGGTTTATCTAAAATAAAACTTAAATTCAAATGATTGTCATTGTCAAGGAGATTGAGAAACTCCTCAGTAGATACAGTAAGCTCGCCCAAAAGTGTATTCTGAGAAAATGGAGTAAAATAAGTGTTACCAACCGACAAATTAACTGTATCAGTTATTGTGTAAATTACATCGAAAGACTTTGTGCTTGTACTGTCGAGAAGAGTTATCGGCTCTGTTCCGTGACCAGTATCAGCAGTAATTCCAAGTCCGTAATTTAACGTTCCAGTATAAGCCGTACCAGCCGAAATCTCAAAATCTCCAACATAATCAACATTAGTAAAATAAAAAGAAGATGTCAATCCCAATGGAAATTCAAAAGTGAAATCACGGACTGTACTCAAATCGTAACGGGAAAAATCTAAATCAACATGAGCCGATTGATTTCCCGAAACTTTAACAAACGTGAATTGTTCCGTAACATATTCAGCATTCGCAGATACGGCAAACATCAACAAAAAAAATAATAAAGTGTAAAAATTCTTCATACAATTCTCCTAATGGATAGGTTTGTTTTACCCGAAGAAAACGATTCTTCAGATAGAACAGTAACGGTAATTGATTCACATACAATTGCCGGTTTATAAGCAAACATTGTTGAAAAAGAACTATCATAAGAAAAAATTTTGTATCAAGCCCTCGTAAAAAAATGACTTCGAAATAAATCAACAACACAGCTAATTTCTAGTTTTAAATCCTACGAAGAAGAATTTCAAGTAAAAAATCAGAAAAAAGCAATATATCAGCGGAATTTTCGTCAAATTGTTTCCAGTAGAACTCCAAAGGTAGTCAACGTTTCGCCGAAAGGCCGCCTACCTTTTAATTTCCAACTGTAAACCAATTCAAAAAAAATTTCACTGATATATTACATTCAGTAGATTTTTTGTCCGCAGATTACTCAGATTTTCGCGGAAAAATCAGCGATTCTCTGCGTAATCTGCGGACAAAAAGAATATTTTAAGCAAAGATTTGCGATTCGAGTTGTTCCATATCGGAGTAATCGGGAATAATCAAATCCGCACCGGCTTCGATCAGGCGTTTCCGTTTCCAATCGTCAATTCCAGAGCGTTCCGACTCATTCGTGGCAACCCCGACCGCAAAACCTCCGATATTGTGAACATTTTCGATTTCCACATACCCGTCGCCGAACCCGATTAACTCTTGCCCTTGAAGATTGTTTTCCGAGATAATCCGTTGAATCACCATTGCTTTTGAAAATGTTTTATGATCATCTTGGGCACCGTAAACACCGCCGTTAAAATAATCGGTAACCCGAAGTAAATCGGCTTCTTCTTTAACAAAAACCTCATCAGTTCCGCTTGCCAGATAGACAACCAATCCGTGTTGACGAAGTGTTTGGAGGAGGTGATACGAACCGGGGACAAGATGTTCTGTTGGGTTGTTGCCGTTTTTCAAGGCTTCGAGTCGGTGGTGGATACGTTGAAGTAAGCGGCGGTGATATTCATGCTTGTAAACCAACGGTTCTTGTGGAATTCCGTTTCGTTTGGCGACTTCTTCTGCCAACCGGATACATTGATAAATTGTTTGTTTACCGGTCAACAGGTCAACAAATTCACGAACGGCGTGTTCTAATTCTGTTGTAGTTTCTAATTTCCCGTTGGGTGTTTCGGCGAGAACTTCGATAAACAACGGGATCATTACTTGTTGCCAACCTTCACGGATTAGACTTATTGTTCCGTCAAAATCAAGAATGGCGGCTTTAAGTGGTTGTAAGGGTTTGGGGTTACGAATGATTTCGAGAGAGAACATGTTTTTTTCTGAATTGGGTTGGGTTCCTGATTGATAAGATTCCAGTCATTATTATCTCAAAAACGCAGATTAAAAACAAGACTATCTTTATAAGGCGTGCCTATTTATAAAAATCTGTTGTAACCATTCACGAAAATAATCAAAAGATGTATCGTTGGGCTTGTGGTCTAAAAGAAGGTTTCAACACTCCCCAGCAATGTTAC
>JAITBS010000117.1 GCA_031283515.1 Planctomycetaceae bacterium | reverse complement strand
GCCTCATTAACATTAGGTAAATTATTTCCTAAGGGACCGTGCGCAAATAAGTTTTCAAAATTGGTAAATGGTATTGCATTGAAATTCAATAATTGTTATTCTACCAAAATGAATGGCGGAATTATAACAAAATTCATAAATAGATACAAGAGCATTTTATTTATTCTATTAAAACGGTCAAAATACCTACAATTTATGTGTCATCAAAAAAATAATATTTCCAAAAATGAAAAAAATGACCAATAAATTACAAAAAACATCAAATCAAATTATGCTCATTTTTCGTGAATTAACTACTTCATTATGCCGAAATTAGAAAAGTTATTTGCGCACAGTGACTATATTACAAAAAAACGGCATTCACGTTGATGCGAGTTACGTTTTTAGAGTTTGAAGTTGAAAGTTTCGTTGACGAACAACCAGGCGCGTTTGGCGAGCGTTTGGGGTTCAACGTGAACTTTCGCAACACCGGTCATTCCAACCTTAATCGATAAATCAGGATTGTCCAGTAACATCCGAACACGATACGAAGCACTGTTTGGTTTTTCCGCTCCATCCCGTTGAGTTGTCGTCGGAACCTCACCGCCGGCGCGAGTCGTAAGTTGAACCTCCAACGACGAAACCGCCTGTTTTTCAATTTCATGAATTTCCCCTTCAAATGTTTTATCGGGAAATTCATGTAATTTCAATTCCACACGTTGCCCCTGTTTCAAAAAACCGGTTTTCGACTGGTTGACCACCAAGACCGCTTCCAAATATTTCGGATCGCCAACACTGCAAAAAATAGTTCCCGGTTCGAAAACGGCTTCGAGATTCATTGGCTCCAACGGCGAACCCCACCATGTTGGTAATTGATCATCTTGCGGTGCCTGATACGGCTTCCACGGAGGAGAAACAACAACCCCGTCACGCGGCGCACGAAGTGTCAGGTACTTGAAATCACGCAACAGGTTTTGATGAATTTCCCGTGCAGCGATCAGCGACTTCTGAACCGGAGCAATTTGTAACGCCGCCTCACTACGGTAAATCCGAAGATGTTCTAATTTTTCGATTTCCTGTTCTAATTCTTTGCATTTTCCTTCGGATTCCACGAGTTCAAAGAGCAGGTTTCGGTTTTCGAGCAGCCCCAGCACATCGCCCTCACGCACAAACTGACCCGAAACAACATCAATCCGTTTGAGTTGGCAACCGCCTTTGATGTCGGGAATATAAACTTGGCGTGAGTTCGACGCCCGAAGTTCCATAATTGTCGGCGCAATCACCGTGTAAGGCAACGGGCAAAATATCAAAAAACTAAGTATTCCGCTCAACAGCAACAACGAAAGATAAAATCGTGCTTTTTTCACTTTGTAAATCCTCCCGGGAACCCAGAAAAATTTGGCAACTTTGTACAACGGCATCACAAATAAACTGAATAACGACATTGCTGCAATCATTTGTCCGATAATTTGAAGACCGTAAGGTTGAAACACTTTGTAAATGAAAAACAAAATGGACGCCATCACCACCCAACGATACCAAAATGCCGCAACCGAATAAAGAGCAAACAGAATCTGATTTTTTTGTGGTAAAAACGGGTCATCTTGTTGTTCCATACCGAGAAACCATTGCGAACATTTCCGTGTTAGGATTTTTGTTGCTTTCTGGCGTAGATTCGGAATTTCGAGCCAGTCCGCCAAAATGTAATAACCGTCATACCGGAGTAAAGGGTTGATATTGAACAACACCGTACTCACTGACGAAACAAACATGATATTCAGGGCGAGATAATTCAAAAGCCCCGGTTCCGAAAACCACCACAAAAACGTACAAATAGACGCCAACACGCATTCCACATACATTCCCGCAACAGCAATCGCAATACGATGCCATTTATTCGGCAAGAGCCATGAATCGGAGACATTGACGTACAAACAAGGCGTCAACACAAGAATCATCACCCCCATTTCATGACATTCGCCTTTGAAATATTTTGCCGTAAAACCATGCCCAAATTCGTGTAATACTTTTGTACTTGCTAAGGTTAGACTTAGAAAAACCAGATTGACCGGATTGAAGAATTGGTAAAATTCCGGCAACTTGGAGCGAAAAGTATCAAAATTGACCAGAACCAATGTCGCTGCCGAAATACCTAACAACAGGCAACAGAACACTATTACCGGATGAAAAAACCACCGAACAAACGGCAACAGAAATGTCAAGAGCCGATCTGGATCAAAACCTTTGAATTTAATTGCTAAGATATTGGTGAATTTTTGAAATAGTTCTTGCTGAAAGCGTTTCTTTTTCCGTTTGAGGAGTGCGTGACCTTGGTTGGGGGTTGAGGCGACAATGAGTCCGCTTTGGTGCAGTTGTCCTAAAAAGTGTTGAAGTTCTTCGAGAGATATTTTTTGCGGGGGAAATTCTTCTTCAAATTTTTCTTTGATGTCATCGAGACTATGGTGTCCGTCGAACATTTGTAAAATGGCGTATTCTTCCTCCTGAAAACGAAAATAACGTGAACCGATAGGTTCTTTGATAACCCAATAAGATCGACCGAGATATTGTTGGCGTTTTGCGGTCAGGTCGGAACGCACCCGAATCGGTAACTTCCGTGCCGAACTGGAAATAAGACTGTCATGTAAAGAAACCATATTGGGAATAGATTTATTGTATTTCCTACTAATATTTCATTGACCGTCTGCCAATGACTATCTGCCGATGAACATGGATAATATAAACGATCCGCTCTCCACTATCAACTCTCCACTATCAACTAATATCCTGTCCTTTCAGGACGAAGAGGATAAAGAAAAAAATATTACTTCCACTGATAGATTACAAAATAACTTACTCGGAAATGGTATTGTGTTGAGAGTGAAATTTTGTTATTATTTCCGAATGTTTTTTTATTAGGTTACGGTATTAAGTGTTTTAATTGAAGTATTCCGCATGTGTCAGACATTATTTTATATTCCTCCTGAAATTTTTGGTTTTCCGATTTTTGGGTTAGGTTTGGCCAATCTATTGCTGGCTGTTATTGTTTTAATTGCTGTAAGTTGGCGTTTTGCTATTGTCAAAAAATGGGATGAGGAAATCGGAAATTATTTTGCTATTTTTGTTGTTGTTAGTGCGGTTCTGATACTTGCCCCTAAAATGATGGAATCGGGACTCGGTATTCCTATTCGCGGTTACGGCGTTTGTCTGTTGACAGCAATTCTTGCCGCATTGTTCTTGGTTTTACGGCTTGCAAAACAAAAACAAATCTCTTCAGAATTGATTTTTTCACTTTGCCTTTGGGCAGTTATCGGCGGTATTCTCGGTGCCCGTGTTTTTTACGTGACAGAATACTGGCAGGAAATGGTACAGTACGAAAACAGTCAGCTTCAACTCGTAACCACTCTTTATAATATCGCCAATATTGCTAACGGCGGTTTGGTTGTTTACGGTTCCATTTTCGGCGGTATTTTGGGATCACTTTTTTTTATGATTCGTAACAAAATGCCGGTCTTAGTAACATTCGATTTAATGGCTCCGGCAATGATGTTGGGGATTTCTATTGGGCGAATTGGTTGCCTGTTAAACGGTTGTTGTTACGGAGGAGTTACGGATGTTGCGTGGGGCATTGTGTTTCCAGAAGGAAGTCCGGCTCATTTTCATCAGATTGAACACGGTCAGACCTTTTATTGCGGACTGAAATTTGCCGAACAATCCGCCGGAGATTCTTTGTTTCTCGCCGTCAAAGAAGTTCAACCACAAAGCGAAGCCGAACATGCCGGTCTTAAACCCAATATGTTACTTCACGGTATTGTCGGAGTGATCGACGGTAAATCACTTGGATGGGAAATCGGAACACAACGAATTATCTCACATCCCTCAAATAAATTTGAATGTTGCCAAAGACAAGAATCAGGAACATGGCAAGATACATTCGAGTGGATTGCTTATCTTCAAAAAAAATCGCCCAAAGAAAAAATTCGCTTCGATATTTACTCCGATAAGCAGCAACAGGAAACACAACCTTATTTTATAACACCAACTCCGTCAATTGTTCTACCGGTACATCCAACACAGATTTATAGTTCCATATTAGCAGCAACACTTTGTGTTATTCTGTTGATATTAGGACGGCTTGACTTATTCCGTTGCCGTAACGGTTTGGTGTTTGCGGTGTTTCTGATGCTGTATTCCGTCACAAGATTTGTCCTGGAAACCATCCGTACCGATGAAGATTCTTTTCTCGGAACAGGAATGACTGTTTCACAAAATGTTTCGATTGTTGTTTTTAGTGCAGGACTTATGTTGTCCGCTTTTTTGTTGTTGACAAATTCCAAACCGGAACAACAACAGAAATCAAATATTGCCTCGAAATAATTGTGTGATCGTGATTGGGGCGATTGGGTTTTGTAAACATATTGTTGTGTAATCTATCAGTGGAATATTTGTTTTTCGATTTTCACCCCGACAGGGGCAGTGGCAAGTTGATAGTTGAGAGTGGATAGTGTCGCAAGCGGAATTACTGCCGAAATGGTATTACTCCGCTTGCGAACTATCCACTCTCAACTCTCAACTATCAACTACTCGCTTGACCTACGGTTATGAAAATACCACCCCTTCGGGGTGAAGAATAAAAAAAATTATTCCACTGAAATATTACGAAAATTCCACCCCTTCAGGGTGAAGAACACCAAATAATAATTCCGCTGATATATTACATTGTTGTATGTTATTACAGACCGATTTTTTAGAGATATCTATTGTTTTCTGATTCCATCTGATAAACTATCATTGTTTCAATGGTTGACTGTTTTTGAAAAACTCTTTAATTTGAAAAAAGGTGTTATGATGAACCGTATTTTTTACTGTTTTTGTATTTTGGGTTTGTTTATTTTTGTTCCGTTTCTCTGTTTTGCCGGAACACCGGAATTTCATAATGTTCCGATGGAACAGTTACAAATTCGGGAAGGAGTCGGTAATGTTCTTGACAAGTTAAAACAAGGTGAAAGAGTTACGATTGCATATCTTGGCGGTTCTATTACAGCCGCCAATGGTTGGCGTCCGAAGACAACGGAATGGTTCAAAACAAACTTTTCAAACGCCGCAATCAAAGAAATTCATGCAGCAATTGGCGGTACGGGCAGCAATTTGGGAGTTTTCAGACTTGCTCATGATGTTCTCCAATATCAACCTGATTTATTGTTTGTTGAGTTTGCTGTTAATGACGGCGGGGTGTTGCCGGAAAATATCTGGCGTAGTATGGAAGGAATTGTTCGTCAAACCTGGAAGGCTAATCCCACAACAGATATTGTGTTCGTTTATACAATCTCGGAAGCCTTAGCCAAAGAACCTCGCGAAGGAATTTGTAACAAGTCAATGTCTTCAATGGAACTTCTCGCCGATTTTTACGGCATACCGTCAATTAATTTTGCGGTTCCGGTTCTTGCGTTGGAGAAATCGGGAAAACTGCTGTTTCAGGGCGAATCTGCACCTGAAGGGATCATTCTGTTTTCAAACGACAGTGTCCATCCGCTTGACGCCGGACACCAAATCTATACACAGGCAGTAATCGAAAGTTTTGAAAAGATGAAAGAAACAAAACCTGTTTCTCACCAACCCAAACTCGCCCAAACGTTTATCAATGATCATTGGGAAACCGCCAAATTGGTTCCGATTACCGAAACAATGCTTCAAGGTGAGTGGAAGAAACTCGACGCCGAAAGTAATCTCCAAAAATCTTATGGACAACGACTTGGAACAATTTGGCATTCTGGAAAACCGAGTAGTAAATTAACATTCCGTTTCAAAGGTTCTCAGGCGAAGATTTACGATTTGCTTGGTCCAGACGGCGGACAAGTCATTGTAACGGTTGACGGCAATACAAAAGAAAAACCAATTGCTCGATTTGATTCTTATTGTACTTATTATCGTCTCGCAACACTTGATTTAGCGTCCAATCTCGATCCTAATGATATTCACACCATTACGGTTGAAGTTCATCCCGAACAACCCAATCGGCAATCAGTTGCGTTCCGGCTTAAAGAACCGGAAAAAGAACTTGCCGAACCAAAATTTCAAGGTACGAATATCTGGTTTGGTAAACTCATGTTAATCGGCGATCTGATTGATTGAAAGACAAACATTCACGCCAATTGACACAAAGCAACCTGCCTCAAACCTCATTGAGGCAGTGGAAAGTGCCGCAAAACGGGATTATTGCCGAAATGGTATTACTCTGTATGTGAACACGATTCACGAGAAACGATTCACTAAATTTAATGATATTTTGATTCAAATTAAAATTTTCTCTGCGTTCTCTGTGTCCTCTGTGATTAAAATTAATTTTTAGAGATTCCCATCTGTGTACTCTGCGGACAGTTTTACTGCAAGCAAGTTTGTTTTTTACGGGGTGTACTTCCATTCGAGAACACCGCCGCTCACATCGTTTTGTAACTGAATATCCAGCCGTAAACCGCGAGTTTCCACCGTATCGAATTGAACCGTATTGTATTTGTCCTTTTCGACACCAAAAGTTTCGGTTGTTTTAACCGGTTGCCACTGATCACCGTCCCGATAAGAAAGTGTCCACGATTTCGGAACCCGACAACCGCCGTTGCCGGTGTCGTCGAACCAATAAACAGAACTTTTTGATACTTTGGTTGTTGTACCAAAATCAAGTTCCAGCCATTCCGATGTTCCTTTGTGTTCCCAAAAAGTCAATCGCGGAATCGAATGATCAATCGAATTTTTCGGTTCGACTCCGTCAATCACCGCATCGGTCGAATCACGCGGATTACAGAATGATGCGGAAATTTCCATTTCAATTTCACTTTCCAACTCCGAATCGGAACGCAACATCTCCGGTTTCAACTCAGCATAAAGTGCATTTTCTGTTTCAATTGGTTTTAATTTTGATAAACCTTGTTGCCGAACCCAAACCGACATGGCACCGGGTTGACGGTGATCCCAAGCATAATAAGGAATTGCGGTCAATTCCCGACCATCAGCGTTTTTACATTTCAGTACAACAATTCCGCCGAGTAAGTCTTTACGAAATTCTTCCTTAAATTCGGGATCACGTGCCAACTTGATTTTCAGAACAGGAACTTCGTTATCAACTTGTTCGAAACAGTAAATAAGCGGACCCCGTTGAATCGCAACACGTCCACAATTCGCAACAACCTGCGGATTGGCAATGATGCGTCTTGCATATATCGGAAAACTTAACTTAAAACCCGTTTCCTTATCGCCCCATTTGTGATGATATTTTTGATAAACAGTGTCATGTCGATACCATGCTGGATTACGTACTTTGATTTGAAATTCTTTTCCTTTTAACGAATCATTTTTGGGAATTGCCGAAACGAGAGTAAATTCAACACCTTTATCTCCGTGCGTCTCCCACGGATAATCCGTTTTCATTTCAAGATTGAGCGTTCCGTCCGGCAATTCAATCGTTGCCTTTCCCTGGATAAACTGATTGATAATAATTCCGTCTTTATCGACCGCATATTGATAACCTGGCAATGACGGTAAAAAACGGACGACATTGGTTGGGCAACACGCACAATCGAAAAACGGTTGACGGTGATGATTTCCTGTACTTTCGAGCGGATTCACGTAAAAGAAACTTTTGCCGTCCCGACCGATACCAGAGAGTACACCGTTATAAATTGCCCGTTCGACAACATCGGCATACTTTGCGTCGCCGTGTAACAGATTCATACGGTGCGCCCAAAATACCAACCCGATAGCAGCGCAAGTTTCGCAGTAGGCAGTCCGGTTCGGCAATTCATAAGCGTTACCGAATGCTTCACCTTCATGCCTTGCGCCGATACCGCCGGTGATGTACATTTTTTTGTTCACCACATCATTCCACAAACGATCTATTGCGTTAATCAGTTCCTGATCACCGGAATAAGCGGCGTTGTCGGCAACTCCGGCGTAAAGATAAACCGCCCGAACCGCATGACCGACAATTTCGGATTGTTCCCGAATCGGCACATGATCTTGCTGGTAAGCACCGGATAGTTTATCGTTGCGTTTTGACTGATCACCGCGTACATCGACAAAATGTTTCGACAACGTCAAATATTTTTCTTTACCGGTCAATTGATAAAGTTTTATCAAGGCGAGTTCAATTTCTTCGTGTCCCGGAACACCGAATTTCGGCGATTTTTGCGTGCAAAAAACATCGATAATGTGATCGGAGAATTTTTCCGCAACATTTAACAGGGAATCTTTACCGGTTGCTCGTTTGTAGGCGACAGCGGCTTCGATCAAATGTCCGGCGCAATACAATTCATGTTTCCCGATTTGCGTCCATTTTTTATCTTGTTCCCGCAACGAAAAATAGGAATTGAGATAACCGTTCGGCAATTGGGCGGCGGCAATCCATGCGATAACATTATCGGCGTGTTTTTCCAGAGCCGGATCGGGATGATCGGCGAGTGAGTAGGCGGTTCCTTCGAGGAGTTTGTAAACATCGGAATCGTTAAAATAAATTCCTTCAAAATCGCCGTTCAACAGTTTAGCGGCTTTGGCGAAGTTCGTAAAACGTCCGGTATCTT